>DATKLX010000147.1:0-13555 GCA_035542155.1 Anaerolineaceae bacterium | reverse complement strand
GTCCCAGTGGTGGTCGACCTGGCCTCGATGCGCTCGGCGATGCAAACGCTGAAGGGGGATCCGGTCAGGATCAACCCGGTCGTCCCGGTCGACCTGGTGATCGACCACTCCGTCCAGGTGGATTACTTTGGGTCGCCAGACGCGCTGTCGAAAAACGCGGCCCTGGAATTCGAGCGCAACCGCGAGCGCTACGAGTTTTTGCACTGGGCGCAAAACGCCTTCCAAAATTTCCGGGTGGTTCCCCCGGCGACAGGGATCGTCCACCAGGTCAATCTGGAATACCTGACCAAAGTGGTGCTAACCCGCCAGGAAGCGGATGGAGCCACGGTCGCCTTTCCCGATTCGCTGGTCGGAACCGATTCGCACACGACGATGATCAACGGGTTGGGTGTGGTCGGGTTTGGCGTGGGCGGGATCGAGGCTATCGCGGCGATGCTGGGCCAGCCGATCGAAATGCTGATTCCTGAGGTGATCGGGTTCAAGCTGACCGGGGCGCTACCCGAGGGCGTCACCCCGACGGACCTGACCCTGACGATCACCCAGATGCTGCGGAAGAAAGGCGTGGTGGATAAATTCGTCGAGTTTTTCGGCTCGGGCCTGAGCCACCTGGCGATTACCGACCGGGCGATGATCGCCAACATGTCGCCGGAGAATGGGGCCACAGTCACGTTCTTCCCGGTCGACCACGAAACCCTGGCGTACATGCGCCTGACCGGCCGGGACGAAGAGCTGATCAGCCTGGTGGAGGCCTACTGCAAAGAACAGCACCTCTTCCGCACCGATGAGACGCCGCAGCCCGATTTCACCGATATTCTCGAGCTGGACCTGGGGACGGTGGAACCCAGCCTGGCGGGACCGAAACGCCCCCAGGACCGTGTGCCGCTATCGCGGGTGAAAAGCAGCTTCGAACAGGCGCTGATCAGGCCGAAGATGGAGGGCGGCTACGCGCTGGAAGAAAAGGCGATCGGCGAGACGGCGGTCGTCAAGATGGTCGGCGAAACCGCGGAAATGAAGCAGGGGGCCGTGGCAATCGCCGCGATCACCTCCTGTACCAACACCTCCAACCCGTTTGTGATGGTCGGGGCAGGTCTGCTGGCAAAGAAGGCCGTGGAAAAAGGGCTGACGGTCAAGCCGTACGTCAAAACCAGCATGGCCCCAGGATCGCGGGTGGTCACGGAATATCTCGAAAAGGCGGGACTGATGGAACCGCTGGAGACCCTGGGGTTCGATCTGGTCGGGTACGGGTGCACGACCTGTATCGGCAACTCCGGCCCGCTCCCCGAAGAGGTGGCGAAAACGATCCTGGATCACAACCTGGTGGCAGCCTCGGTACTCTCGGGGAACCGCAACTTCGAGGGGCGGATCAATCCGAATACGCTGGCAAACTACCTGGCTTCTCCGCCACTGGTGGTGGCATACGCCCTGGCGGGTACGGTCGATATCGATCTGACCCAGGAACCGATCGGGATCGGGCGTGACGGCCGGCCGGTGTATCTCAAAGATATCTGGCCGTCGAGCCAGGAGATACTGGACACGATCAGCCAGAGCATCGGCTCGGAGATGTTCAAGTCCAACTATGCCGAGGTGCTGACCAGCAATGAGACCTGGAACGAGATCCACTCGGGCAGTGAGGAGATCTTCCGTTGGAACCCTGATTCAACCTACATTCAAAAGCCGCCGTATTTCGAGGGCTTCAATCCGCAGGCGAGCGAGGTGACCGACATCGTCAACGCCCGCGTGCTGGCGTTGCTGGGCGATTCGATCACCACCGACCACATCTCCCCGGCGGGGGCGATCCCGGCGAAGGGCGCGGCAGGGCAGTACCTGATCCGCAAAGGGGTCCAGATCCAGGATTTCAACTCCTTTGGCTCGCGCCGGGGGAACGACCGGGTGATGACACGCGGCACGTTTGGGAACATCCGCCTGAAAAACCAGCTTGTCCCCGGCGTGGAAGGGAGCTTTACGCTGCACCTGCCGGACGGCGCGCAGATGAGCATTTTCGACGCAGCGATGAAGTACAAGGAGGAAGGCACGCCGCTGCTAGTGATCGCCGGCAAGGAATACGGCACGGGCTCCAGCCGGGATTGGGCCGCCAAGGGGACGATCCTGCTGGGGGTGCGGGCGGTGATCGCCGAATCGTTCGAGCGGATCCACCGCTCGAACCTGGCGGGGATGGGGGTGCTCCCGCTGCAGTTCCTGCCGGGAGAGAACGCGCAAACCCTGGGCCTGACCGGCCGGGAAGAGTTCACGCTGGCAGACCTGGGGAAGTACCTTGCCAGCGGGGCCAGGATCCCCGTCCACGTGCGGAGGGAAAACGGGGAAGAGCTCGTTTTCCAGGCGATCGTGCGGCTGAACACGGCGAAGGAGATCGAATATTACCGGCACGGCGGGCTGCTGCAGACGGTACTCTTACACTTCCTGAATCAATAGGGGAAGTTGATCTGTCGCTTGGGGATTGGTCAATCAGGGGAAGAGAGCTGCCGGATTGGATAGGATGGGTTGTTAAAGGGCAATTGGTTTTGAAATGGCGAAAATTCGTCCGAGGACCAGGCCCTCAGGGTTTCCGAAACCCTGAGGGCCTTCTTCGTTTTGGAGTATTCGTTCCTCGGGAAAACGAATCGGAACGAAAAAAAGGACGAGAACCGAAGCGCGTAGAGCGTATGGTGGGACCAGAGATCTGCGAGGGGCATACGTTACAGGGCCGGTCCAGACAACCGACCTGCACAGGATAGCACGTATTTTGGGAAAAGAATATCCGTAAAAAATGACGGATTGACAAAGAGGAAAATGGTGATCTCATTTTTTGAAGTGGTTCGGGGTAAAATAAGGCATCTTTCCTGTGTAGAGGCGGAGAATGAAGCAGGATATTCGCGTGTTGATCGTGGAAGATGATCCTTACGCAAGGGACCTGATGACCCTTCTGCTGGCCCGCGACTGGCGGACGCGGGTGATCGCGGATCTTCCCAGCGAGGAAGATGCGCTTAAGAGTGTGGGGTCGATGCTGGGACACGTCGACGTGATCATCTTCGATACAGAAATCCCAGGGCAGTCCGGGTGGCCGGAGCGGCTGTTCCAATGGGCGCAGAGCCAGAAGCGCCGGCCGGCGTTCCTTTGCACGGGTACGAAGTATGATCCGGAAATTCTGAAGCGGATCTGCGCTGTCAAGGCGGGCGGATACGTGCTCAAGGGTGAGATCCATTACACGCTGGGATGGGCGGTAGCGATGGCCGACGCGGGCCGTTGGGTGACCACCCCGGGGATATATACGTCAGCGAAACAAGAAGGAATTCGCCTGCCACAAGGGGCGCTGCTCCTGAATGGCACGCACCTCGCGGCAAATCTGACCGACCGCGAGGCAGAGATCGCACGGCTGGCAATTCTATTCAACATGGCGCGGCGCAACCTGGCCGACGAGCTGCAGATCAGCCCGGATTGGGCTTTCGAGGTGGTCAGCGTGGCCTACGAAAAACTAGGCCTGGCGGACATCCTCTCCGGGACGGCGGAGCCGGAAAGCTATTTCGAGGACCAACCGCTGCTGGCTGATTATTTTCGAGATATTCTGGCGCGGGTTTCGACTTCACCAAAGAAGGAAAACCGCCTGGATAAGGACACGCTGGCCTTCCACCTGCTGACCGTGCCGGACGTGCAAGAGATCCGCGGGTGAGCGAAACGCCGGCTGAACAGGCGCTGAACGAGCTGGAAATCCCGCACAGGGTGTTTCGCCACGCCGGTCCGGTGAATTCGCTGGAGCAGGCCGCGGAAGAGCGGGGCCAGACCTACGACCAGGTGATCCGCAGCATCGTCTTCCGCCTGGGCGAAGGAGAATTTATCCTAGTGTTGATTCCCGGACCGGGACAAATCTCCTGGGCGGCGTTACGCGCAACCCTGGGCCGCTCGCGAATGACGATGGCGACGCGAGAGGAGCTGCTCGAGGTCACCGGCTTCGAGCCAGGGACGGTCACGCCGTTCGGGATCAAAACGCGGCTGCGGGTGCTGGTCGACGAAAGCGTGCTGGCTCAGAAGGAAGTGTCTCTGGGATCCGGGGTACGGGGGGTGGCGATCATAATCCAGACGGCGGATCTGCTCAGTGGTTTGGGGGAATATGAGGTGGGAAATTTTGCCTGATTTTACCTTACTCACTCGCGAACAACAGGCCATAGCACACCTGCCGGCCCAGGGGACCGTTTTCCTGGAAGGGCTGGCGGGGAGCGGCAAAACCACCGCCGCCGTAGAACGCCTGCGATTTCTCCTGGAACAGGGCGCGCCAGTGGAAACGATCCTCATTCTTGTCCCACAACGGTCCCTGGGCGCGCCTTACGCGGCAGCGCTGCGCCAACCTGAGCTGCAGGACTGCCTGGGCGGGGCGGAGATTCTGACCATGGGAGGGCTGGCGCAGCGCATGGTCGACCTGTTCTGGCCGCTGGCGGCGGAGCGGGCCGGGTTTGCCTCTCCCAACCGGCTGCCGACCTTTCTCACACTGGAGATCGCGCAGTATTACATGGCCTTCCTGGTGCGGCCCTTGATTGGTCAAAGCTATTTCGAGAGCGTGGTGATCGACCGCAACCGGCTGTACAGCCAGATTCTGGACAACCTCAACAAGGCGGCGCTGGTCGGGTTCCCACACACGGAGATCGGCGAGCGTTTGAAATCTGCCTGGATCGGGGAACCGGGGCAGCGGCGGGTCTACGACCAGGCCCAGGAGTGCGGTGAGCTGTTCCGCCGGTTCTGCCTGGAGCATAACCTGCTGGATTTTTCGCTGCAGATGGAGGTCTTTCGCCAGCACCTGTGGCCGCAGCCGATCTGCCGCAAGTACCTGCGAGAGCGCTACCGGCACCTGATCTACGACAACATCGAGGAAGATACGCCGGTCGCGCACGACCTTGCCCGGGAATGGCTGCCGGATTTCCAATCGGCGCTGCTGATATTCGACCACGAGGCGGGATACCGAATCTTTCTGGGGGCTGACCCGGATCACGCGTATACCTTGAAGGAAGCATGCGATACCTCGATCCACTTCCAGCGGCGCTTCACCAGCTCATCTGAACTGCGAGCCCTGGGTGCGCGGTTTTCACGCAGCATGGGAAGGGCTACAGGCACTGAAGAGCCCGGCGTCGGAAGCGAAGACCTTTCCGTGGCGGATGCGCGCGCCGGTCTGGCGTACGAGCCGCACCACTTTCACCCGGAGATGGTCGAGTGGGTGGTCGAGAACATCACCCGCCTGGTCGTCAAAGAAGGCGCCCAGCCGCAGGAGATCGCCGTGCTGGCGCCATTCTTGAGCGACGCACTGCGTTTCGGGCTGGCCACGCGGCTGAAGGAGGCAGGTATCGCGGTGCGCTCACAGCGGCCTTCCCGTGGTTTGCGCGAAGAGCCGGCGACGCAGTGCCTGATCACCCTGGCAGCGCTGGCCCACCCCCAGTGGAAGATCCAGCCGGGAAAACAGGACGTCGCCGCAATGCTGGTGCTGGCGATCGAGGAGATGGACCTGGTGCGGGCCAGGCTTCTGAGCGAGATCGTTTACCGGGTGAAGAACGGACGGCCAACGCTGTCCTCTTTCGACCGGATCCAGGCGGAGATGCGCGAGCGGATCACCTACCGCTTCCACCAGCCGTACGAAACGCTGCGGTTATGGTTGGAGGCATACCAGCAGGAGCCGCCCTGGGAGCTGGACCACTTTTTCAGCCGGCTGTTTGGCGAAGTGCTCACCCAGCCGGGGTTTGGTTTCTACCATAACCTGGACGCGGGAGCGATCACGGCGCGGCTGATCGAAGCGGTGCGCAAGTTCCGCTGGGTGACCGGCGTCCATCTGGAGGCGGAAGGGGTGAGTCTGGGGAGAGAATACATCCGCACCGTCCAGGATGGGATCATCCCCGCGCTGGCGGCGGAGGCCTGGCAGGACATGCTGCAGCGCAACGCGGTGCTGCTGGCTCCGGCGTACACTTTTCTGATGAACAACCAGGCAGTGGACTACCAGTTCTGGCTGAACGTGGGTGGGATGGGCTGGTGGGAGCGGCTCGACCAGCCGCTGACCCATCCCTACGTGCTGAACCGCAACTGGGCGGGCGGCCGGCCGTGGACGGACGCCGACGAAGTCGCGGCCAACAATGAGACTCTCTACCGGGTGACGCTGGGCCTGCTGCGGCGCTGCCGGAAACAGATCTTCCTGGGTTTGAGCGACCTCAGCGAGCAGGGCTACGAGCAGCAGGGGCCGTTGCTGCGCGCGATCCAGCGCACTCTGCGCCAGCTTTCGGGTAGCCGGGAGAGCAGCCATGTTTAAGCCGCGGCCCAGGCAGGAAGAAGTATTAAGCTACCGGGGCGGGATGATGGGGGTTTCCGCGGTGCCGGGGAGCGGGAAGACCCAGACGCTTTCCTGCCTCGCGGCGCAGTTGATCGCTGAAGGCGGCCTGGAGGACGACCAGGAGATCCTGATCGTCACGCTGGTCAACTCAGCGGTGAACAACTTCTCCAGCCGGGTGGCCGGGTTCATGGCGGGGCGAGATTTACTGCCCAACGTGGGCTACCGGGTGCGCACGCTGCATGGCCTGGCGCACGACATCGTCCGCGAGCGGCCGGCGCTGGTGGGGCTGGAGAGTAATTTTACCATCGTCGACGAACATGCAGCCGAAGGGATTCTCACGGGGGCATGCGAAGCCTGGATCAGCAGCCATCCCTATGCCGCGGACGACTATCTCAGCCCGGACCTGGACGGGCGCAAACAGGATTGGGCGCGGCGGGACAAATGGCCGGATACGGTGCAGGACCTGGCGCGGAGCTTTATCAAGAAGGCCAAGGACCTGCAGGCGCCGCCCGGTCTGGTGTGGGACTGCCTGAGGGAAGTTCACAAACCGCTGCCGCTGGTGAAGATGGGGCTGGAAATCTACATGGATTACCAGCAGGCGCTGAGCTTCCGCGGGTCGGTCGACTTCGACGACCTGATCCGCCTGGCGCTGCAAGCGCTGACCCTGGACGAGGAGTACCTCGAGCGGCTGCAGCGGCGCTGGCCGTACATCCTGGAGGATGAAGCCCAGGACAGCAGCGAGCTGCAGGAACGGATCCTGCGCCTGCTGGCCAGGAAGAAGAGCAATTGGGTGAGAGTCGGCGACCCTAACCAGGCGATCTACGAGACCTTTACTACCGCAGACCCGCGCTTCTTGCGCGAATTCCTGGAGGAGACGCAGGTCACCCCGCGCGAGCTGCCCAACTCGGGGCGCTCGACGAAGAGCATCCTATGCCTGGCCAACGAGCTGGTGCGTTGGACGCGGGAAGAGCACCCGGTGGTGGCCGTGCGCGACGCGCTGGCCGACAGTCTCATCCTGCCCACTCCGCCCGGGGACCCGCAGCCCAACCCAATCGACGATCCGGGCAAAATTCACCTGGTCGGCAAGAAGTTCAGCCCGCAGGAGGAGCTGGTCTTTACAGCGGAGTCCCTGGCCCGCTGGCTGCGAGAGGAAGGCCAGGGCCAGACGGCGGCGGCGCTCGTGCCGCGCAACGATCGGGGGGAAGAGCTGGTCGAGCAGCTTAAGATCCGCAAGATCCCCTGCCTGGAGCTGCTGCGGAGCACCCGCTCGACCCGCGAGACGGCTGGAGCGTTGGCCCTGGTGATCCGGTCGCTGGCGGATCCAACCGCTCCGGCGCGGCTGGCGATGGCCTACCGGGTGTTCCGGCGCGGCGAGCGGGACGACCGGACCCGGCAGGCGCAGGTGGATCAGGCGGCGCGCTTACTGCAGCGCTGCGCTCACGTCGAGGCGTACACCCACCCGTGGGGCGGGAGGGACTGGCTGGATGGGCTACACGCGGACGAAGATCACAGCGCTGCGCTCGCAGAGCTGGATGCCTTTCGCCCGGTCGCGCAGCGCTGGCAGGAGGCGGCCCTGATGCCGGCGGATCAACTGCTGCTGACGGTGGCTCAGGACCTGTTCCACGACGCAGCGGACCTGGCGGTGGCGGATAAGCTGGCGGGGGCGCTGGCGGGCGTGGCAAAAGACCACCCGGATTGGGGGCTGGCCGAGCTAAGCGAAGAGCTGACCACCATTGCAAAAAACGAGCGCAAGTTCCTGGGCTTTTCCGAGGAAGAGACCGGTTTCGAGCCGGACGCTCACAAAGGCGTGGTAGTCGTGGCGACGATCCACAAGGCCAAAGGGCTGGAGTGGGACCGGGTGCACCTGCTCTCGGTGAATTCTTACGATTTTCCCTCCGGCCTGCCCGGGGATCTGTTCATCTCCGAAAAGTGGTTCCTGCGCGACCGGCTCAACCTGGAGGCGGAAGCGCTGGCGCAGCTCGAGGCCGTGGTGCACGGCGACGTGTCGTCGTTTTCGATGCCGGAGGGCTGGGCTACCCAACAGGCGCGGCTGGATTACGTATCCGAGCGGCTGCGCCTGCTCTACGTGGGGATCACCCGCGCGCGCAAAGAACTGGTGGTCACCTGGAACAACGGGAGAGACGGCAACCAGCAGCCCGCGGTGCCTCTGATCGCCCTACAAGAATTCTGGGAGGGGCAGCATGGAAGGCACTGACAGCGGCGTGATTCCACGCGATTTCCAGTTCAGCCAGAGCAGCCTGCAAGACTTTCAGGAGTGCCCGCGGCGGTTCCGCTTGAAATATGTCGAACACCGCGCCTGGCCCGCGCTGGTGAGCGAGCCGGCGCTGGAGCACGAGCAGCGGATGCTGCAAGGGTCCATCTTCCACCGCATGGTCCAGCAGCACCAGGTCGGGATCCCCGCAGCGAGAATCAGCGAGATGCTGCCACCAGCAGGCGTTTTCCCCGGGCGAGGCGAAGACCTGCGGCGGTGGTGGGAGAACTATCTGACGGCCAACCCCATACCGGCGGGCGGAAGGCGCCTGGTCGAAACCCTGCTGAGCGTACCGGTCACCGGCCGCAGGCTGGTGGCAAGGATTGACCTGCTGGCGCTGCTGCCCGGCGCCGATCCGGAGGGGCCGCTTGAAAAGGTGGTGATCGTGGATTGGAAAACGGGCGGGAAACGCCCGGAGCGCCCCCGTCTGGCGGCAGCCTTCCAGACGCGCGTGTACCGTTACGTGCTGGCCCGGGCAGGCGCGGCGCTGAAGCAGGGACATGCGATCCGGCCCGAGCAGATCGAAATGGTCTACTGGTTCGCGGACGAACCGGACTGCTGCGAGGTATTTCCGTATTCGGCGAGCCAGTTCGAGGCAGACGACGAGGATCTGCGCGCCCTGATCGCGGACATCTGCGGCCGCAAGGAGGAAGGGTTCTGGATGGGACCGCCCAGCCAGCGCTGCTCCTACTGCGTGTACCGCGCGCTATGCAACCGGGGCGGAAAAGCCGGGCAACTGGACGAGTATGACGAGGTGGAAGGCGGCCTGAGCCTGGAGGGGCTGAGCCTGGACCAGGTGGAGGAGATTGTTTATTGAACGGGGGGGAGCGGTTTTGGAAGGAGCTGGAACGACCGGCCGTCCCGGAGGAGCTGCGAGCGGCAGTCGGCGGCCACCCCCTGGTCAGCGAGACGCTGGCCCGGCGGGGGTTGACCACGCCCGCAGCCGCGCGGGCCTTCCTGGACCCGGGCCAGTATTCTCCCGCGCCTGCCAGCGACCTTCCGGACCTTGAGCGGATGGTCGAGATTCTCCTAACAGCGGTGCGGCAACGGAAGAAGATCTGCGTGTGGGGAGATTTCGACGTGGACGGGCAAACCGCGACCACAGTCCTGGTCGAGACGCTGCGCTCGCTTGGAGCGGAGGTCGGGTTCCACATCCCGGTGCGGGCGACGGAGTCGCATGGGGTCAACCTGGCCGGGCTGAGGAAGGAAATCGCCGCTGGGGCCGGCGTCATCCTCACCTGTGACACGGGGATCGAGGCCCACGACGCCGCCGACCTGGCGCGTGAAAACGGCGCCTGCTTCTTGATCAGCGACCACCACGACCTGCCGCCCACCCTGCCCGGTGCGGAGGCGGTGGTCAACCCCAAACGCCTGGCGGAAGGCCACCCACTACGCGGGCTACCCGGGGTAGGTGTGGCGTACGAGGTTGCCCGCGCCCTCAGCGATGCCGCCGGGCATCGGGGGATGGCCGAAGAACTGCTCGACCTGGTTGCACTGGGGATCGTCGCCGACCTGGCGGAGCAGCGCGGAGATACCCGCTACCTGCTCCAGATAGGACTGGTTCTACTGCGCAAGAACCGACGCCCGGGCTTGCAGGCATTGCTCGAGACAGCCGAGCTGGACCCGGCGCACCTGAGCGAAGAACACATCGGGTTCATCCTCGGGCCGCGGCTGAACGCGCTTGGCCGATTGGCGGACGCCAACCCGGCTGTCGAATTCCTGACCACGAGCGATCCGGTCCGGGCGCGAACGCTTGCCGCCGAACTGGAAACCCTCAACGCCCAGAGGCGCCTGCTATGCGACCAGGTGTTCCAGGCGGCGCAGACGCAGCTCGAACGGGAACCCACGCTGCTGGAGCAACCCGCGCTGGTGCTCAGCCAAACGGCCTGGCCGGCAGGGGTGATCGGGATCGTGGCCAGCCGGCTGGTCGAGCTCTACCACCGCCCGACGATTTTGTTCGCTGCTCCCGCGGGGCAGCCGGCCCGGGGTTCGGCGCGCTCGATCCCGGGGCTAGACATCCACGCGGCTATCACGGCCCAGGCGGAGCTGCTGATCGGCTCAGGCGGCCATCCCATGGCAGCAGGGCTGGCGATCGAAGCAGAGCGGATTGACGCGTTTCGGCAGGGGTTCTGCGGGACGGTCGCAGAAATGCTGGAAAAACACCCCATCCGGTTCGAGCTGGAAATCGCGGGAAGGCTGCCGTTCGGGGAGATAACGCCGGACCTGGCGCAGGACATGGACCGGCTGGCGCCATACGGACCGGGAAACCCGCCTGTGACGCTGCTGGCGCCGGATGTGACGATCAAAGAATCGCGGACAGTAGGGCGCAATGGCGAGCATTTGCAGTTGGTCCTGGTGGATGGAGCCGGGAACAGCCAGAAGGTCATCTGGTGGCAGGCTGCGGGGCTGCCAATCCCGGAGGAGAGATTCGACCTGGCCTACACCCTGCGCGCGAGCAATTACCGTGGGAACCGCGAAGTTCAGGTGGAGTGGGTGGACGCGCGCCAGCGGGTGGTTCGCTCGATCGAGGCGAGACCGGCGGCGCCGCGGCGGCAGGTGATCGACTGCCGGTGGGCCGGTAACCCGGTTCAGGCGCTGCGCCGGGCGGCTGGAACTGGCAGGATACAGGTGTGGGGAGAAGGGGCACCACAGGCCGGGCTGGAGGATATCCGGGTGGTCAACCGGTTGGACCTGGCTCCCGGCCCGTCCCTGGCGATCTGGACCGCTCCCCCAGGGCATACAGAGCTGGAGGCGGCGCTGGAAAAAGTTGCTCCGGCGGTGATCCACCTGTTCGGTCAGGACCCGGATATGGACGCGCTGGAACCGTTCTTACCCCGCCTGGCCGGACTGGTGAATTACACGCTGAGGTCCCTGGAAGGGCGAGCCGATCTGAACCGGCTGGCCGCAGCGACGGCGCAGCGAGTCGAGACGGTGCGCTGGGGGCTGCGCTGGCTGGAGGCGCGGGGAGAAATCGGACTGGGGTCAGGGGAGGGAGATGCGGTTCTGTCTGTCTGGAAAATCCCGCAGGGCGAAAAGGTACGAGACTCGAAGCGGGTGGACGCGGCTGAGGAGATGCTTCGTGCGCTGCTGGGCGAGACGGCGGCATACCGGAGTTTCTTCGCCCAGGCAAGGATGGAAGCGCTGTTCTAATAATCTTTTAGATGGGGATTCAACGCTTCAGGACGGGTTTTTACCGGGGATGAAAGCGTTCATGAATTGGAATGACTGGCAAGCCCAGCTCCGGAAAGGAAAGCCTGGATCGCGGCGTGAAGATCCGGAAATACCTGGTAGGATGAGTGGAAAGCCTGCTGGACAAGCAGGAGCTGCTCCGCGCCGCGGCCTGTTTTCACCAGGGCCAGGTTTCGAACACCGGCGGTATAACCGGCCTGGAGGTCGGTGAGTGCATCACCTATCAGGAGAGAGTGGTACAGATCGAGGTCATGCTCCGCGGCGGCCTGCAAGATCAGACCCGGGCGAGGTTTGCGGCACGAACAGGATTCGCCCGGGGCGTGCGGACAGACGTAGAGGGCATCAACCCGGGCGCCGTGCGCGACGATTTCCGCGATCAGGCGGCGGTTGATGTCCGCGGCGACTTCCGCAGGGATGACGCCTTTTCCAATCCCGGCCTGGTTGGTAACCATGATCAGGCGGAACGGAGCGGTGCAGGCCAGGCGCAGGGCATCCAACGCGTGGGGGAGGAAGGCTACGTCGGCCCAACTGCGCACATATTCAGGGCGGTTTTCGATCACCACGCCGTCCCGGTCTAAAAAGATCGCTCGGTCCATATTCTCGCGTATCCTAAAAATATTTTCCCTCCCCGATTCACAAAACCGGGAGAGGATACGTTCAATCCCCATCATCATAATCAAACCGGGATTAAAAATCTACTAGGTAGATCGAATATAGATCTTTAGATCTATAAAATAGATGGATCTTAAAAATGAGCCAAATTAACTTGACAACCCCGCTCAGATTCGCTACGATATTCATGGGCTATGAAGAAGAAATATCAACAAAAAATGTTTAACAATTTATCAGTCGTTTTATTGTAAGAAAAGTATCTGTAAAATTGAAACAAATTAGATTATAAATCGTTATAATTGTTATTGCGCGATGCGGCGTTGAATTGGAAGGGGGAATCTGGTCGCCATCCCCGATTATCTATTGGGGGAACCTTCCAACGAGCTACTGGCGAAACCGGCATCTTCGAAATATGAGATTGCCGGTTCTGATTTAAAGATTTTCGGATCTGGAGTACAAGCTGGCGATGGCAGTCCAGCAAAGGGATTGGGGGGAAAAACCCTCGATCTAAATCAAGACTAATCTAATAAAGATAGTCGTAAAGATCGATTATTTCATGAAGGATTTCATGAACGTCCACTGGTACGTACTCAGCAGCAAACCTAACAAGGAAGAAAGCCTTTACTATCACGCTGTCTCCAGTGGGTATGAGGTGTATTACCCTACTATCGCGGTGAAATCGACCAATCCCACTGCCCGAAAGAACAGGCCTTACTTCCCAGGCTACATGTTCATCCAGGCAGACCTGGACGAGCTGGGGATTTCGAAGATCCGCTGGATGCCGTATACCAATGGGCTGGTCACCTTTGGTGGAGAACCGCCAAGCGTCCCCGATGTTTTAATCGCTGCGATCCGCAATAAAGTGAATGAAATTTCGCAGACGATCTCCAGACAGACTCATCCGCATCTGCAGGCTGGGGAAAAGGTGACCATCCTGGAAGGCCCATTCGCTGGCTATGAGGCCATCTTCGATATTGCACTGGATGGTAGAGCCCGCTCTCGGGTGCTCTTACACCTGTTGAGTGGAAGGACGATCCCGGTCGAGATCAGAACCGGGTCGATTCAACGATCAAATCGAGCCGATCTGTAAAAACCCGGCAAGGCATTCAGATCTGGCCTCGAGTCAAAGCAGCAAGTCCTCCCACAACGATTGCCATTCAGGCTATCGTAAGGGCGGAGCATGGAAA
>DATKLX010000146.1:0-27092 GCA_035542155.1 Anaerolineaceae bacterium | reverse complement strand
TTAAAATGGCTAATTCTTCTTGGCAAACTGAGCGACTGACCAGTCGAGATTTTCGACCGGTGGTAGACATGCCTGTTCATCCCTTTTGCCTTTGGTTTGCCAACAGTATCTTTAAGAAAGCCATATTTGACGGATGTTATTCCATCGCACTTTGTGCTATCTTGTGTACGCCGACCCTGTGGCGCATGTCCACTGGTTTACGCTCTGGTAAATTGGTCGTCTCGTCCAACCGGTAGCGCATGCGTCTCGAAGATCCCCCAAGGGGGCCCGCTTGCGCTCTTCCAGCAATGTAGCGCATGCCTGCTGGCTTGCGCTCTTCCAGGCCAGTCAGGAACAAGCCATCCTTACAGGATCTTCGAGGAGGCATGTTCTACACCGCATTTGTTTCGATTCGTTTCTGCCCGGAACGAATATTCTCCTCCCAGAAGTAGATCCTAAGGGTTTCAGAAACCCTTAGGATCTGGTCCTGAACGGTTCTCGGCTCTCGTTCTTCGTTTTGAAACGAATCGCACCTTACCAACCCATCCTGTCCATTCCGGCAACCCTTTTTCACTGTTCTCTATTCTCTTTATTCGCTCATCTGTTCTGACCATCCCTCTTCGTGATACAATTATCGATGATGGATATTTCCAGTCACATTCAGGGTATTTTAGAGACCCTTCCCACCCGGCCCGGCTGCTATCTCATGAAAAACGCCGCGGACGAGATCATCTACGTCGGCAAGGCGGTCAACCTGCGCAACCGGGTGCGCTCCTATTATCATGCAAACGACCAGCACGATCTGAAAACGCGCCAGCTCGTGCGCAATATCGCCAATATCGAGTGGATCGTGGTCGGTTCCGAGCTCGAGGCCCTCATCCTCGAGATGAACCTGATCAAAAAGCACCGCCCGCGCTATAACATCCGCCTCAAGGATGACAAGCGCTATCCTTACATCAAGGTTCACTGGAACGAGCCCTTCCCCAAGGTGACCGTCACCCGCCAGATGGTCAACGACGGGTCGCGCTATTTTGGCCCCTACACCAGTGTCTGGGCCGTCCACCAGACTCTGGACGTGCTTCGCCGGATTTTTCCCTACCTGACCTGCGACCGGGTGATCACCGGTAAAGACCCGCGCCCCTGCCTCTACTACGACATCAAGCTGTGCACCGGCCCCTGTATCGGCGCCATCCAACAGGCGGCATACCGCCAGATGATCGACGACCTGTGCGGCTTTTTGGAAGGCCAGACCCGCCCGATCCTCGATCGGCTGCACAAAGAGATGGAAGCCGCCGCAGAGAATCTGCGCTTCGAGCGCGCCGCTGCCCTTCGCGACCAGATCCAGGCCATCGAAACGGTCGTCGAGCGCCAGAAGGTCATCTCCAGCGAAGAGATCGACTCGGATGTGATCGCCATGGCCCGCGCCGACGGCGAAGCCTGCGTGCAGATCTTCTTTATTCGCAGCGGCAAGCTGATCGGGCGTGAATACTTCATTCTCGAGGGCACCGAAGACGCCGCCGACAGTGAAGTCGTCTCCCAGTTCATCAAGCAGTTTTATGCCGAGGCAGCCAGCGTTCCTCCTCAGGTCCTCCTCCCCGAGGAAATCGAAGAAGCCAATATTATCAAGCAGTGGTTGCGCACCCGCCGCAACGGGGCGAAAGTGGAGCTCGCCGTCCCTCGCCAGGGCACCTCGCAAGAGCTGCTCGAGATGGCCACCGAAAACGCCGTCGAAACCCTCAACGCACTGCGCACCCAGTGGCAGGCGGATACCAACCGCCAGAGTGAGGCTCTGGCCGAGCTCCAGCAGGCGCTCCAGCTCCCCAGGCCGCCCAACCGCATCGAATGCTACGATATCTCCAACACCCAGGGCACCTCGGCAGTGGGAAGCATGGTGGTATTCGAACAGGGCGTTCCCAGCAAAAAACACTACCGCCACTTCAACATCCAGTCGGTCGCCGGGCCGGACGACTTTGCCAGCATGGAAGAAGTGCTCACCCGCCGCTTTCACCGCTGGCAGGGCTACCAGGAGACCGAGAACACCCCCGGGGCAAAACGGGATGCTTCCTTTGCTGTGCTCCCCGACCTGCTCATCGTCGACGGCGGCAAAGGCCAGTTGGGACGCGCCGTCAAGGTGCTCGAGCGCTTCAATTTGATCGACCGGGTCCCCGTCATGGGCCTGGCCAAGCAGCAGGAAGAGCTCTTCCGCCCCAACCTGCCAGGCTCCCTGCTCCTCCCGCGCCACTCCCAGGGCCTGTACCTGATCCAGCGTATCCGCGACGAGGCCCATCGCTTCGCCATCACCGCCCACCGCAACCGCCGCTCGAAATTGGGACTGGCTTCCCGCCTGGACGCCGTCCCCGGCGTCGGTCCGGTGCGCCGCAAGGCTCTCTTAAAACAATTTGGCTCGATCGAAGGGATCCGGCAGGCCTCGATCGAGCAGCTCACCACGGTGAAAGGGATTAACGCTGAGATTGCCCAGGCGCTGAAAACCCAATTGGAGTGATCAACCGCCGTTTTTGCAATCCAGTGATAGAATCAATCCACCCTTAGTAAGAGCTGACCCTGAGGGTTTTGGAAACCCTTCGGGTCCGGTTTGGTAGGAGTTCTATGATGAAAAACAAAAACGATCCTCGACGAAAAACTGAGCTGTCGCGCGAGCAGCGCAACCGCCGCATTCAGCAGATCGTCATGTCAGTCCTGGGATTAATCCTCATTCTCTCGATGATCCTCGCTCTGACTGCCCGCTTCTAATACCACCCCTATTTTTTCCCAACTGTTCCCAGGTAGATCACGAACTGCTCCTCGCCGTCGAGACTCATCACCCGGTTCAGCTCGACGTCGTCGAACGCTGCAATCGCGCAGACGCCGCACTCGATGGCCTCGGCCGCAAGATACAGGTTCTGGCAGACGTGCCCGGCATCCAGGTGCAGGTAGCGGTAGCCACGCTCGCCGTAGCGCCAGACCATGCGCTGGGGAACAGCCACCCAGATCAACGTCACCGCTGCCTGGATGATCTGATCCTGCTCCAGGCAAGCCTGGCTCACCTGTTCGGTAATCGTCTCGGTAGCCTCCACGCGGGCAATCTGGTGGCGGATTGCCAGGTAGCGGTAGAGACCCTTTTCCAGCCCATCGACCCGGTTGACCAGGATATACGTCTCGAACGCGTGCCTGGCCCCGGCAGAGGGGACGGTGCGGAAAGTCACCGGCCGTTTGGTGATCTGTTTGACCCCCTGGGTGGTCCATAGCAGGAACGAGAGCTCGGTCAGGCTGAGGGGCTTCGGACTGTATTTGCGCAGGGTTTTGCGCCGGTTGATCAGATCCAGCAGGTCCAGTGAGGGGAGATGGATCTCCTCAGGCCGGGGCAGGTCCAGGCAGGGGCCGCTGCCCAGATAGGGCAGCTCGAGCGGCGGCTGGGGAACGATCCCTTGTTTCTGCTGCGAGTCTTCCATGTTTTCATAGCGGGAAAGCTCCATAAACCGCTTACCGATTTCCTCTGTCATGATAGCCTCCGTTGGGATCTGATTTTGCTTTAGTTCGAGCCTGGTTTAGCTGCCAGGGGCAGGGTAAAGGAAAACACGCTGCCCCGGTTGATTTCGCTCTCCGCCCAGATCCGCCCACCGTGAGCCTCGACAATGTGGCGAGCAATCGAGAGGCCCAACCCCGTTCCACCGCCGGTGCGCGCCCGGTCAGCTTTGTAGAACCGCTCGAAAATTCTCGTCAGGTCCTTGGCAGGGATACCCACACCCGTATCACAGATCTGGAAAATGATCTCGTTATGCCCCGGCTCCGCCCTGACAACCACTTCTCCGCCGGGTGGGGTAAATTTGATCGCGTTGTGAAGCAGATTGACCAGCACCTGCTGCAGCCGTTCCGGGTCCCCGCTGACCGCGTGCAAATCAGCCGGACACTCCAGGCGCATGCTTAGACCGGCCCGTTCTGCCTGAAGCCGCATCCGGTCCACAGCGGGGTTGAGAAAATCACACGGCGCGATCGGCTTGCGCTTCAGCGGGACTTTGCCCGATTCGATCCGGGATAGCTCCAGCAGCTCCTGGACCATCTGGGAAAGCGTATCGATCTCGGTCTCCATCCTGGAGAGGAAGCGCCGGGACGCCGGGATGTCCTCGAGGGCGCCTTCCTGAAGGGTTTCGGCCAGGGCTTTTAACGCCGCCAGGGGGGTGCGCAGTTCGTGGGAGACATTACTGACGAAATCCTGGCGTACTGTTTCCAGGCGGCGCAGCCGGGTGAGATCCTGGAAAACCATCAGCACGCTACCTGGGATGGCGTCATTCAGCGAGGTCCCCACCGCCTGGAGGAATATCCGCTCGGCGGGTACCTCTAACTCGACTACTTTCTGGTCGCCAGTCTCAAGACAGGCTCGCCACAGCTCGACGAGCTGGTGCTGGCGGACGACTTCGACCAGCGACATGCCCAGGGCCCGGTTTTCTTCGACCCGAAATATCCGTTCGGCTGCCGGGTTAATCAACTGGACTATGCCCGCTGAATCGACGATCAGGACCCCATCAGTCATGTTTGATAGGACCGCCGCCAGCTTCCCACTTTCAGACTGTAAGGCATCGATTTTGGTGCGCAGCTCGCTGGCCATCTGGTTGAAGGCCCGATTCAGCAGGCCCACTTCATCGTGGGCAGCGGGCAGGGGCGTCTCGGTGAATTCCCCCTGGGTCATTTTTTGGACCGCCTGGGTCAATTGGGTCAGGGGATACACCGTGTAGTCGGTCACCATCGCAGCCAGGAACAGCGCAGCGATAATCCCCAGCAAGGTGGCCCCAATGACTGCCATCACGATCTGATTGGGAACGTCTTCCGCGTGCGCCAGGGGGACCGACAAGCGGGATACCCCCACGATGTTCCCGTTCACCACGATGGGATTGGCCGCGTAAAAATAACTGGCTTTTAGCGTGGTGCTGTAACGCGTAGCCGTCGCCTCCTTGTTCTGGAGGGCTTCCTGGACTTCCGGACGATTCGAATGGTTTTCCATCAGGTTTGGGTCGGTATCGGACTCCGCCAACACTACCCCGTCGCTGCGGATGATCGTGACCCGCACGCCCAACATGCTGGCATAGTTCTTCACCAGCGGTCCAAGCTCCGCAGTCCTGGCCGGATCAGCCAGGACGGGCTCGATGACGCTCCCCACCAGGCGCGATTCAGAAAGGAGCTTCGTCTTTAGATTGTCAGAGTAGGTCTGGCGAACCACCCCGATCAGGTATACGCCCACCCCGGCCATGACGACCACGAGCAGAATGATATACGGGAACCCGATCCGCCAGCGAATGGTATTTCTCATGTTTATCCGTCAAACCGGTATCCGGCTCCACGTACGGTGATAATCCTTCGCGGGCTGGCAGGGTCCGGCTCGATCTTTTCACGCAGCCAGCGCACGTGTACGTCCACGGTGCGGCTGTCGCCAATATAATCCCATCCCCAGACCTTCTCGAGGATAAATTCACGGGTGAGCACCTGGCCTTTATGCTGGGCCAGGAAAGCCAGCAGATCGAATTCCTTGGGCTTCAGAGGAATTGGCAGGCCGTTCAGGCGCAGCTCCCGTCGGTTCAGGTCCAGGGTGAGGTCCTCGAAGTTCAATGCGCCGCCAAACCCCGACCCACCGGTGGTCTGGTTGCCCACCTCTTCGCGAATGAGGCGCACCAGGCGCAGACGGGCTTTGACGCGGGCCATCAGTTCGCGCATACTGAAAGGCTTGGAGATATAATCATCCGCGCCCAGCTCCAACCCAACCACCCGGTCGATCTCCTCGTCGCGGGCGGTCAGCATCAGAATAGGGGTGTTCATTTCCTGGCGGAGGATACGGCAGACTTCAAATCCGTCCATCCCGGGGAGCATGATATCCAGCAGGATCAAATCTGGATGGTCGTGGCGGGCCGCTTCCAACGCAGCCAGCCCATCTCCAACAGCCTCCACGTCATAGCCCTGGCGTTTGAGATTATACGCCAGCGTTTCTTGCAGTGTCAGTTCGTCTTCAACGACCAGTATCTTTTCAGCCATGATTCCACCTTAGATCTTCCAGCAAAAGAGCCAGTTTTAGAGACAGGTCTGCGCGGTTGAAATGCTGTTGCACGTAGCGCCTCCCGGATTGGCCCATCGACCGCCCACGGTCGGGCTGCGCCGCCAACCAGCGGACGGCATTGGCCAGCGAGCCTGCATCCCCGGGGCAAACTGCGATCCCCGCCCCCGCTTCCTCCACCACTTTCCGGATCACCCCATCGATTGCCAGCAAGACGGGCCTGCCGGCTGCCATATAATCAAACACCTTATTCGGATAAGTGGTCGCGTACAGCGGAATGGCTTTCAGAATCGCCACACATGCATCGGAGGCGGCCAGAGCCTGGGGCATCTCTTTTTTGGGCACCGGCGGCAAAAAAAGTACGTTTTTCAGACCCTGCTCCTGAGCCCGCGCAATCAGCGCAGGCTTTTCTTTGCCATCTCCTAACAGCAAAAAGCAAAACTGTTTTTCATCGCGCAACTGTCTCGCCGCGTCCAGGACCACATTCAAGTCGTTGGACATCCCATGGGCTCCCGCGTAGAGAACCACGAATTTTCCGTCCAGGCCGTATCTCTCGCGGAATTCGGTTCCAGTTCCAGCCGCATCAAACATATCCGGATCTGCCCCATTGGGGATCAGCTCGACCCACCGCGCTCCATGCGCCAGCACATGATCGATGTAACCCGGTGAATTCACCATCACCCGGTCGGCTCGCCGATAGAGGAATCCCTCCAGCCACAGCGAGGCTTTCACCAGGAACGGGTCTTTCAAGACCCCGACCGCGATGGCGAAAGCGGGCCATAAATCGCGGACTTCGAAGAGGAAGGGGACCCGCTTCAAGCGAGCCAGCGCCCAGGCAGTAACCCCCTGGAAAATCGGCGGAGAGGTCCCCCAAACCAGATCGACGTTCCGGACCGTCAACCCGACCCAAAAAGACGAAAGCATAAAGCTCAAGAAGCTGATCACCCGATGAATGAAGCTGCGATGGAGGGCAGAATACGTATAGGTCCGCAAAATGGTGATCTGCGGGCCATCTGTCTGGCGATCCACCCACTTCACCCGGCCCCGGCGTGTGCCGGTTAGATAGCTCACCGGGCTGGCGATGACCGTCACCTGATGCCCCCGGGCTGCCAGATAACGAGCCATTTCATGATGGCGGGTCCCGCCGGCTTCGTCGAGGGCAGCAAAAGCCTGGTGGACAAGAAGGATATGCATGGGCGAACGAGCGCTCCAGAAGATTCAGTTGGTAAGATTTTACTCGATTCCGATCACTCGCAGAAGGTTTTTGTAACAATCCACAGGATCTCACGTTTAATTAATCAGCCATTAAGGATCTATTAATCCAAATTGAAAGGCCGGTTGTTAAGTCGCTGTAAAGTCAAACTCATTGAAAACTTGGGAGAAGCGGAATACAATAGGATCGTACTTCGCAGACTACATCATAGAGCTGAAAGGAGGTGAAATCCCATGTTATTCGCTCCCAAGGAAAAAGGCCAAGGTTTAGTTGAATACGCCTTAATTCTCGTTCTTGTCGCGGTTGTCGTGATCGTCATCCTCGCCCTGCTTGGCCCGGCGATCGGAAATATCTTCAGTAACGTCGTACACGCCATCTAACATTGCAGTCAATCGCACCTTCAACAAGTTCATAGCAGTTCCATTGCAGCCCGCGATAGCTCACCACAGCCTCACCGATGCCCATCCCAGCACATCGCAGCCGCACTATAGTTCACTGCAGCCCAACCAGGCGACATCGTTGCTCCATGCAGCCCACCGCAGCCTCACCGCCGCCCATCACAGCTCATCGGAATAACAACCTCGCCCATCGCAGATCATCGCAGCCCAACATAGCGCACCGGAGCCCAACACGAACCACCGTAGCGCATCGCAGATCTTTGTAGCCCAAGGCAGCCCATTGCAGAACAACGCGGCGCATCGCAGATGGCACAGCCCCTAATCGAAGATCTCACTGCACATCGTAGCCATCATTGTAGCCGGAGGCCCCGCAACACACTGCTGCCAGCAACACCGCACAACGCAAATTGCCTCCAGATCTAACCGGGAGAAAGGCTCTGTCTTTGGACAGGGCCTTTTCTCATTAATAAATATTCATCACGTTGGTCCCACTGGATCCCCGGGCAGGGTCCATTCGCTGACCAGGCCCACCGGCAGCGTGGTTTGCACCCTCGCGACCAGAGACAGCGCCGGCTCCTTTTTCCCATAGGTAGACGAATACCACCCCCGGTGGAGATTGCCTTCCTTCTCACCAGCCAGGACCACCCCCGCGCGAATGATCTGCAAGCCCGGCTCGACCTGACCTGCCTCCTCGCCGGTTACGCTCAGGATGACCGGTCCAGTGGAGGTTTTCAGGATCAGCCTGCCACCCCCCAGCGCCCACTCCCAATCCGGGAGCAGCCAGTGCAGCTCGACCAGGTGTCTCCCCGCGGCGGCGCCTGTGTCCAGCAACCGGTCAGTCACCACCCAGCGAAATGCCCCCTGGCGGGCCAGGGTCCGTTCGTGCTGGATCCCCATCCGATGGTATCCATCGTGAACCGCGATGATCCGCTCCCATTCTCCGGACGGGTCCGCATCGCGCCGGGTGATCCTGGCCTGAGCCCAATCCAGCCAGAGAAAGCGGCCCGCGCGCAGCATCTGATCTTTCCCATCGACGCAAATGGTATTGTGAACGTCGGTCTCCGCCAGACGGTTGTCCCAGGGAGACGGCGCATTATACAGGTACGTCCCGGCATCACGGGCCAGGTTGGTTCCCTGCCACCACAGCTCCACATGGAGCTGGTCAGCGTGTGACGGCCTCTCGTGAAACGTAACCGCCCGAATGCTGGCCCAGGAGGAGGAGCCTGGCATGTTGATCCGGGCGCCCGAAGCCGGTTCCACTGCTCCGGGCCGGGGAGCAGCGCTCGCCCGAGGCTGCCCTCCCAGCCAGGCCGCCATCTCATCCCAGGGTCCGGGTGGAAACACGCTCTGGCCACAGAATACCAGGCTGGCCGCCTGGAGCGTCGGGCGGGCATCCCGGAATCCAGTTTGGGCGAGGGGAAGAATCTGCGCGCCATCGTTGGCGCCCAGGTTGGTCATTTCACCGCAATTGGGATCGGTCTGTTCCTCCAGCCAGGCAACCGCAGCGCGAAGCCTGGCGAGCGTGGCCTCGGGGAGGCGAACGCCTTCCATTTGGGCAAGCAGGTGGGCCCAAAGGGCCAGGTGAAGCATCATGCGGTGGTAGTTTGTGCTGTGCTGGACGTACGTGCCGTCAACGCGGATCTGCCTCTGGAAACCCAGGTTCAGCCATTTCCAGCCCAGCCGCCGCCACCTGTCGGCCTCAGGCCAGCCCGCGAGAAGGACGCCTGCGGCGTACAGTCCCACCGCCTCGCTGAGCAGGTGATTGTTGTTTTGCGAGCGGGCATAGACCAGGGTGAGGGGAATTCGCCGCGCGTGCTCGCCAATCGAAGCACCCAGGCGGCTCATGGCTCCAGGCGGCGAGGAAGCTGCCCCATTGAAGACCTGGCGGGCAAAGACCAGGCTCAGCATACGCAGCGCCACTTCCTGGCCTGAGGCCCAATTCGGACCGAGTCCCGGTGGATTCGCCTGCCAGAACCGGTCGGAATGGCGCCAGAAGGCCGTGGGGTAGCGCTCGTCGCCGGTCAGGCGGTAAGCGCGGCCCAGAGCAAAGACCCAACCAAAACGGGCCGGCTCCCAGAACCATTTGATATCCTTTCCGGCGGCCGGGGACCAGTGCGCTTTGTCGCGCTCGTATTCCGTCCAGTGGCGCAGTGGCGCTGGAGGCGCCAGGTCGAGGGGCGCGGTCATGCCGAAGATACGCACGCTGCCCGCAACAATCTCGTCCGCCTCGACAAGCAGATCCTCGCGATCGTCGCCCAGCAGTGCGCCCAGCTCTTCCGGGCCAGGCAGGGAAAAGGGGCCATCGAACCGACCGTCCTGGCTGGCCGGAACCGAACTGTCAGGAGCCTGGACGGACGAACTCCTGCGGTATTGCCCGCTGCGCAGCCCCAACTGGTAGAGGGCATACAGGCCCATCTGTTCCAGCCCCAACTGACGCAGTGATTTGAGGAGGATCGATATTCGGTCAGAGTTGGACATGCTCACCGCCAGCGCGCAGCGACTCGACCGCGGCGAAGGTGGCCCGGGTCACTCCGAGCAGGTGGGAATATGGGATTGGCGGCGGTCCGCTGGCCTTCACCGCGGTCAGGAACGCTTCCCAGGCGGCGCGGTGGCCTTTATCCTGTCCCAGGCGATTTTTGCTCACCGTCCGGCGGCCGTTCTGCACGGTTTCCAGTGAGCGAAAATCGTCCAGGACTGCCACTCGCCCCGAGCAGAAGCACTCCACCCGTTCTTTAGGAAATGATTTATCTCCGTTAGCCAGGTAGCTCAGCGTACCGATCGAGCCGTTCGCAAAGGTAAAGGCAGCGACAAGGTTATCCTCGCGATAGCGGCCCACGTCCGGCAGCGCCATTGCGCTCACCGAGACGGGAGGTTCACCGACCAGGAAAGCCATGAAATCCACGAAATGGCAGCCCTCGCCGATCATCCGCCCTCCGCCCTGCTGAGGATCGTGCAGCCAGTGGCTCGCGGGGAGATAACCGGCGTTGACCCGGTATTGGATAACCATCGGCTCCGCCGCGTCCGCATAGAACGCCTTCAACTTCTTCGCCAGCGGAGCGAAACGGCGGTTGAACCCGACCGTCAGCAGCGGCGATCCCTCTTTTTCAACAGCTTCCTGGATCGCAGCCAGCTCCGCGGGGTTGATCGCCAGGGGCTTTTCGCAGAAGACCGCCTTGCCTCGCCCGAGGCAGGCCAACACCTGGCGGGCGTGGTCCTGGTGCCGGGTCAGCACCGCGACCACGTTCACCGCGGGATCGTCGAGGATTTCGGATTCCTGGCTGGTCGCGTATCCGAACCCGAAGCGGAGGGCCATGTGCCCGGCGCTCAGCCCGGTCCCTGAAGCGATCCCGACCCGGCGGGCCATCCCCACTCCCTGAACTGTGGGCAGGAACACTGCGCCGGCATAATTCCCGGCCCCGAGCACCCCCAGGCCGGGCTCGCCGTCCAGCGCCCCTGGCGCGGAGCGATGGATGGGAATCTTTGCAGAAGGAAATCCTCGGCCCGCTTCGGGATAGGTCAGCAGCACCCCCAGGAATGCTTCCTTGCTTTTCCCGGTGATCAATTCATAGGCCGCGGAGGCCTCATCGATAGGGAAACGCTGGGTGATCAGGGGATGGACGTCCAGTTTTCCGGTCGCGATCAAATCCAGGATCGCTTCCAGGTTGCGGCCCTCCGTCCAGCGCACGTAGCCCAGGGGATAATCACTGCCGCTTTCTTCGTAGGCCGGGTCATAGCGTCCCGGCCCATAGGACCGAGAAATCCGCAGGGTCAGCTCTTTTTCGTAATAGACTTTGCGCGGAACTTCGAGGCCCACCGCCCCCACTGCGACCACCCGCGCCCGGTCGCGCGCCAGCTCCCCGGCCAGCTCGATGGGATCGGAGGAGCGCGTGTCGGCGCAGATCAGCACAGCGTCGCAGCCCCGCCCGCGGCTGAAGACATTCCCCGTTTCGAGCGCAGCGGCGCGCTCGACCGCCGTCGCTCCCATCTGGCGGGCCAGCTCTACCCGGCGGGGGTCGAGATCGACCCCAAAAACAGCGCATCCGGCCGCCCGGGCGATCCCGACCGTCAGCAGGCCGAGCAGCCCCAGCCCAATTACGGCGATCCGCTCGCCAACCTGCGGCTCGCTCAGGCGGAACCCCTGCAGGGCAATCGCCCCTAAAGTGGTGAACGCGGCCGATTCGAAATCGACCCCCTCGGGGATGGCTGCCATCAGGTTCTGCGGGACGACTGCGTACTCTGCGTGGACCGCGTAACTCCCCCCGGCGCAGGCCACCCGGTCGCCGACCCGGAATCCCTGCAGCCCCTCCCCTACTGCGACGATCGTCCCCGCCGAAGAGTATCCCAGCGCCATCGGCTGATCCAGGCGGTTGAACACAGCGCCCAGTGTGTTGCCGACTCCCTCACGCCGCGCCTTATCCAGCGCCTGGCGGACCAGGTCCGGCCGGGAGCGGGCTTTTTCGATCAGGTTTTTCTCGGCGAACTCAACCAGCATCCGTTCCGTCCCCACCGAGATGAGCGAAACCGAGGTCTGCACCAGGGCAGTTTTGGGGCGCGGTTGGGGGATCGGTACGTCTACGACCGCCGTCTCGCCGGTGCGCAAATTCTGGAGGAGCTGCTTCATAGGGGGATCCTCATCAAGGAAATCTAGTCAATCTTTCATCCGGATTATAGCGCAGAAACTCGTCCTTTCCCCGGATCTACCCGAGATCAAACCTTCGCAAAAACCTGGAACCCGTCCCCAATAAAGTAACTCGAATCCTTCACTGGTGTTTACTCCCCGATTCTGATACAATCTGGCAAAACTTGGGGACTGAAAGATAATGAACTTCACACCAACCGCCATACCGGATGTCATCCTCATCGAGCCGCGCGTATTTGGCGACGATCGTGGCTTTTTTATGGAGACGTACCAGGCTGATCAATTCGCTCAGGCAGGCATCCTGGCGGCCTTCATCCAGGACAACCACTCCGGGTCGCGCCAGGGGATCCTGCGCGGGTTGCATTACCAGATTCGCCAGCCGCAGGGGAAGCTGGTCCGGGCAGTGGTGGGAGAAATTTTCGACGTGGCAGTCGACCTGCGCCGCGGCTCGCCAACTTTTGGCCAATGGGTAGGGGCCTACCTCTCCGCCCAGGATCGTCGCCAGATCTGGATCCCGGTCGGGTTCGCCCACGGTTTCTACGTGGTCAGCGATTGGGCCGAGGTGGTGTACAAAGCGACCGATTATTATGCCCCCGAGTGGGAACGCTGCCTGGCCTGGAACGATCCGCAGATTGGAATCGATTGGCCGCTCCAGGCCGGAGAGCTGCCCGTGATTTCCAAAAAAGACGCTCAGGGCAGGCTGCTCGCGGACTCTGAGCTCTTCGATTAAACCTGTACTCAAAAAGAGGTGGTATGGAACGTGTCCTGGTAACTGGAGGAGCTGGATTTATCGGCTCGAATTTCATTCGCTATTTGCTGCAAACCCGGCCAGCGGTTTCGATCGTGAATCTGGATGCGCTCACCTATGCCGGCAGCCTGGAAAATCTCAAGGACCTGCCCGGCGCAGAACGGCATACCTTCGTCCATGGCAACATCTGCGACCGGGGTCTGGTGGAGCGGTTGTTCACCACCCATCAGATCGATACCGTCGTCCATTTCGCGGCGGAAAGCCACGTCGATCGCTCGATCCACGACCCTGGCCGGTTCGTCGAGACGAACATCGTCGGCACCTATACTCTGTTGGAAGCTGCGCGCCAGGCCTGGATCGGTCCCAACCGCCTCCCCCGCGAAGAGGTCCGCTTCCACCACGTCTCCACCGACGAAGTCTTCGGCACCCTCAAGCCAGAGGACCCGGCCTTTACCGAAACCACGCCCTATCATCCCCGCTCGCCCTACGCGGCGTCCAAAGCTTCCAGCGATCACCTGGTCCGCGCCTACCAGGCCACCTTTGGCCTGCCGATCAGCATCACCAACTGCTCGAACAATTACGGGCCTTTCCAGTTCCCTGAAAAGCTGATCCCATTGATGGTCCTCAATGCGCTGAGCGGTAAGCCCTTGCCGGTCTACGGAGACGGTCGCCAGGTTCGCGATTGGCTGTACGTGGAGGACCACTGCGAGGCGATCGTCCGAGTCATTCAGGACGGCCGCCCAGGCGAGACCTATAATATCGGCGGGGATAACCAGCCATATAACCTGGAGATCGTCAACCAGATCTGCGCGATCCTGGACGAGCTCCTTCCCCATTCCCCCTTCACGCCCCACCGCTCGCTGATCCAGTTCGTCGCCGACCGGCCGGGACATGACCGGCGCTACGACATGAACATCGAAAAAGCGCGCCGCGAGCTGGGTTGGGCGCCGCGCGAATCGCTGTCCAGCGGGCTGCGCCGCACCGTCGAATGGTACCTGGCTCATACCGAATGGGCCGCCGCGATCTCGGGCCGGGGGGATTACCAGAGCTGGATGGACAAGAATTACACAAGCCGCGGAGGGCAGGCCATATGAAAGGGATTATCCTGGCGGGCGGGAAAGGCACACGGTTATATCCTCTGACTTTGGGTGTCAGCAAACAGCTCCTCCCGGTCTATGACAAGCCGATGGTATACTATCCCCTCTCGATGTTGATGCTGGCGGGGATCCGCGAAGTGCTGGTGATCAGCACCCCCGAGGATCTCCCCCTTTTCCGCCGCCTGCTCGGCAGCGGCCTCCAGTGGGGCATGGGCTTTGAATACGCCGAACAGGCCGTCCCCCGTGGTCTCGCCGATGCCTTTCTGGTCGGTAAAGAGTTCATCGCCAGGGAGCCGGTTTGCCTGATCCTGGGCGACAACATCTTTTACGGGGGCGGCATGGCCGCGCAGCTCCGCGCCGCCGCAGGCCTGAAGGAAGGAGCGACGGTTTTTGCCTACCCGGTGCGGGATCCCGAGCGCTACGGCGTGGTCGAGTTCGACGAGCAGCTCCGCGCGGTGAACATCGAAGAAAAGCCGCGCAAACCTCGCTCCAATTATGCGGTCCCGGGCATGTACTTCTACGACCAGCACGTCGTCGGCCTGGCCGAAACCTTGCAGCCTTCACCGCGGGGTGAGATCGAGATTACCGACCTCAACCGCATCTACCTGCAGGAGGGGCGGCTGCGCGTCCAGGTGCTTGGCCGCGGGATCGCCTGGCTCGACGCGGGCACGCACGAGTCGCTGCTCCAGGCCAGCAATTTCGTCCAGACCGTGGAAGAACGGCAGGGGCTGATGATCTCCTGCCCGGAAGAGATCGCCTACCGCATGGGATTTATCGACCGCGACCACCTCCGCTGCGAAGCCGAGAAGTACGCCGGCAATTCCTATGGCCAGTACCTCTTGCAGCTCCTGGACGAGAGGCGCTAATGCGGATCCTTCTCCTGGGGAAAGTTGGACAACTGGGCTGGGAGCTCCGCCGCTGCCTGGCGTCGCTCGGCAACGTGAGCGCTTTTGATTACCCCGAGATCGATTTTCGGCAGGCTGAGAGCCTGAAACAGATCGTCGAACTAACTCAGCCGCAGGTAATCGTCAACGCCGCGGCATTTACCGCGGTAGACCAGGCCGAAACCCGTCGCGCAGATGCAACGGCAATCAACGTTACCGGGCCGGCGATCCTGGCCGAAGCAGCCAGACTGGTGGGGGCCGCGCTGGTCCATTACTCCACCGACTACGTCTACGACGGCGAAAAAACCTCTCCTTACGTCGAGGCCGATCCCCCTCGCCCGCTGAACGCTTACGGGCAGACCAAGCTGGACGGCGACCTGGCCATCCAGGCGGCCGGCGGCGCCTACCTGATCCTGCGCACCAGTTGGGTCTACAGCACCCGCCAGGGAGGGTTTGTCAACAAAGTGCTGCAGTGGAGCCGGGAGCAGCAGACCATGCGTGTGGTGACCGACCAGATCAGTTGCCCGACCTGGGCGCGAACGCTGGCCGAGGTGACCGCCCAGCTCCTGGCAAAAGCCGGCCCCAGCCCCCGGGAATGGATCCAGGAGCGCCGCGGCGTCTACCACCTGGCCGGGGATGGCTACGCCAGCCGCCTGGAATGGACCCAGGCGATCCTGGAATGCGATCCCCACCCCGAACAGCAGGTCGTGCGGCAGGTGCTACCCGCCCTGACCGCCGATTTCCCCACTCCCGCGAAACGGCCCCTCTTTACCGCCCTGGACTGCAGCCGCTTTTACCAGACGTTCCAGCTCTACCTGCCTCCCTGGAAGGAGGCCCTGTACCTGGCAATGCAGGCCGGGTAGCGGGTGGGAACCAACCCGCTCCGTTGGGCGTCTATGCTCCGGAAAGGAAAGAAGAGCATGAAGCTCATCCGGTTACTGATACTAGTCTTATGGGTTGGATCGGTCGCTGCGGCCTGCGCTGAACAGCCAACAGCTCCCGGCGCAGCTCAGCCTACGCAGGAGGCACCGCAATCGCCGACCAGCGTCGCGGTCCCACCGACCGGCATTCACACCGTGCCAGCGCCCACCTCTGCGCCGAAACCCGGTCCGACCACCAGCCAGGACGTCCCCGAGGCGGGAAACAAGGCCATTGAAGCCCTCGCCCGGCAGACAGGCGTTGCCAGAGATCAGATCAAAGTGATCTCCATCGAAGAGGTCGAATGGCCGGATGGCTGCCTGGGCGTCCACAAACCCGGCGTCTTCTGCACCCAGGTGGTCACCCCAGGCTACCGTGTCGTTCTCGAAGCGGGCGGAAAGACCTACACCTATCACACCAACCGGACGGGAAGCGCGGTGGTTCTCGCCCAGGATGTCCTCCAGACCCCCGCAGCCAAACCAGCTCTGATCTGGGAGTTGCAGGGTGAGACCTGCCAGACCGCCCTCATCAGCGAAAATGGAGTGCAGTACGGCCCTTGCAAGGGCACACCCAGGCTGGCCTCGTTCAGTGAACCGAAGCGCGCTGGCGAGTTGCGGCAACTCGCCCAAAGATACCAGTCCTTCAGTGCCGAAACCAAAGCTGGCAAGATTGCCTTTTCCGACCTGGGTTCGCAGAAACCTACGACCGCTGAAGAGCGCAGCATGGCCGAGTGGGCTCGTCTGGTATGGATGGAAGCCTCTGGCAAGCAGGTTGGAACCATGTACGATGTGGCGCTCACTTGGCGCCGCGAGGGCGGCATCGCCGGGTTCTGCGACGATCTTTCTGTCTACCTGACGGGGTTTGCCTATGCCGCCTCCTGCAAGCCGAATGCGACCCAGCCGGTGAAATTCGATCGCCTCACCCCGGCCCAACTGGATCAGCTCTACGCCTGGGTCGATGGGCTCCATTCCTTCGAGGTCAACCAGACGGATTCGGCAGCGGCCGATGCGATGATTGTGAAAGTGGTTTTTACTGGCGCTGGCACGAAAGCTGCTACCCAGTCGGATCAGCGGGCCATTCAAACCTTTGCCTCCGACCTGTTTACTCAAATCCAGCAACAGCCTTAATAGCATAAGGATCCTCACCAGCGGCCGCCCAAAAATCCATCCTCATTGGCCGCGCTCCACGTCCCTCTCCTGCATGCATACGCCAGGAGAGGGACTTTTCTGGTTGATTGGGAATCGCCGTAGAAGAGAGATTATATGGACCCGCCGATTCGCTATCCCGCCATGCTATAATTGCTTTCGAAATCAAGCGGTTCTCATAGTACGAGAAGCTCATCTATCCGGGATGAGGGAAAAGGAAATCCCGAGATAGAGCCAGTGATGGATCCAACAGGATGGCCCCGGAATGCTTCGCGGAAAGACACGTCCATACGCCTTTCACCGTGCCCCCCTGCGATCCCCCGGACTCTGGATCGGCCTGGGGTTTCTGTTTTACTGCCTGTGGGTCGCTTCGTGCAGCCTGCCCAACCCCTTTCCGGCTCCTTCCAGCACGCCTCCGCCCGTCCTGCCTGCTTTCACCAGCACTTCGTCGGCGACTATGGCTCTCGTCCCTTCTCCCGGAGAACCGACCCCCACGCTTGAGCCAACGTTTGCCGGGCCCACCCTGCCGGCGTCCACCGCCATCCCGCCGCCTCTTACGGGGATCAATGTCCCCGAAGAGGTGAAGAGCGGTATCCTCGTCGGTCTGGATAGTCCTGAGGGGCGAAATGGGCGCAGCAACGCCCTGATCCTTTTCTTTGTCAACCCGCGTACCTCTCGCGCCAGCCTGGTCACCATCCCGGGCGATCTCTTTGTTTATATCCCGGGATATACGATGCAGCGCATCAATATTGCCTACCCCGTCGGCGGCATCGATCTGCTGATGACTACGCTGAGATACAACCTGGGCGTCCGTCCCACACTTTGGGCGGTTGCCCATCCGGATGGCTTCGAACGCATGGTGAACAGCCTGGGGGGGATCAACGTTTCGGTGGTGGATCCTGTTCCCAACACGATCTGCGACGGGTTCCCGGTCGGCGAGGTATATATGGATGGGTCTCACGCCCTCTGTTACGTCACCCTGATCAAACCAGACGAGGCCGATCCCTTCCAGCGGTCCATCCGCCAGGAAGAGATCCTGCGCGCCTTGTTCCTGCGGGTGGTCAGCGGGGGGAACCTGGCCCGTCTGCCCCGCCTCTACGCCGAGAACCAGGCATCGATCCGTTCGAACGTTGGCCTGGACGACCTGGAAGCCAATATCTCCCTGCTGCTCAACCTGGGCGACTCGGGCCGGATCGGATATTTCCAGATCAACCGCGACATCGTCACCCCCTGGGTGCTGCCGGGGATGGATGTCTCAGTGTATTTGCCCCGCCGGGATGTGCTCCAGGCATTGATCCAGCAGGTGGTCGATTATGTTTCCGCGCCGGCCCCCCTGACCGAGCGGATCAGCACTCTCGTCTATGAGCTGACCATTTCGCCAACCCCTTCAGAGACCCCGACCATAACCAGCACGCCGACCATCACCCTTACCCCGACCAGGACCATCACCCTCACCCCGAGCATCACTTTGACTCGCACCATCACGCTGACCCGCACCATTACCCGGACCCAGACCATTACCGCAACGCGCACCTCCACGCGAACTCAGACAGCAACCATGACCCCCCCAGGAGGCCAGACATCCACGCCCACATCCACCTCGACCGCCACCCCCAGCCCATCCCCACGCCCCACGGATACAGAGACAATGACGGTTACTCCATAAGGACTAGTTTACTTTTCATTTGTTATCTCGTATAAATGTAAGGGAGATTTTATGGCACAACGGCGTTCCCTGTTCTTCCTGGCTTCAATTCTGGCAGCTATCTTCGTGCTGGCGACATTGACTGCCTCGGGAATAGGAGGAATCCGGCCCGCTCAGGCCGATTCCGGGACGCCCACCCCCACCGCGACGCCGGGACCCAACCGTAATAAAGTGCTCACCATCGATTTCACCCGCTATAACTGGTGGATCTCGACCTGGCGGACGAATGAGGTTCTCTGCTCGCTTTCCATCGAGCACGAAGGCCTGCCCGACCCGGCGGAAATCAAGGCCTGGTGCGACGCCTCCGCCTATAACCAGTACATCAATACCAAACCCTGCCCGCAGGCCAGCAGCGGGGAGGATGTCTCGCTTTGCAATGGAGTCTATCTCCACTTCCTCGGTTCGAAGCCCGCCCACCGCCAGGTGACCATCGAGCTTCCCTCCGCGGTCGCCTGGATTTCCCTGACGGGCTGCGAGCCTGTCCCACCTTCTAACCGCTGCAGCACCCGGCCCAGCCTGCTGATCACCGGTGAAGAGCCGCTCCCCAACGAAACCATCATCAGCGTGCAGGGGACCTTCGGCGGAGAGACTTTCTCCTGCAAGGGCTCTTCTTGCGTCGTCCCCATTCCGGCCACCGGTATGCAAGGGGAAACGGTCGAGTTCTGGGTCGATTCCAGCTTCGGCGATTCGAGCCAGCACGATAACGCCAAAGTAAGGATGGTTCCCTGGGGGGATTTCATCGCCCCGGACGGCAAGAACAACGACCCGCGGCTGTGGTACGTGGACGTGCTCAGCCCCCGGTGGCGCGGCTCTCCGGCAGCCAGTTGCTCGCAGATCTGGGAATCCTTCCCCGATCTGGGCGGTCCACCCGCCTGGTTATCCACCCCCAATCGTCTTGAAGATATGCTCACCAGCCAGCCCCTTTACTACCTGGCCGGCTCGCTGATCCAAAATGGGCAGGTGGACTCGCGCGACTGCCCGGACGGCGGGCTCCAATCGGATGGGGTGGCCAATGCCTGTGGCCTGGAACGGGCCCGGCCAGCCGTCATCGAATGGCAGAACCAGTTCGACGCACAGATCGTCCAGGTTGGCCAGGAGACTGGCATCCCCGCGCAGTTGATGAAAAACATGTTTAACCGCGAGAGCCAGTTCTGGCCGGGGATTTTCCGCACCTATCTGGAGGCCGGCCTCGGCCAGATGACCGAAAAAGGCGCCGATACGGTCCTGCTCTGGAACCCCAGCTTTTACGACCAGTTTTGCCCCTTGATCTTCGAAAAATCGGTCTGCCAGCGTAACTTTACCGACCTGGACGAGAAGGAGCAGAACCTGCTCCGCGGAGCCCTGGTCAGCAAGGTCAACGCTACCTGCCCGGACTGCCCGGCTGGGATCGACCTGACCCAGGCAACCTTCAGCGTCAGCGTTTTCGCCTCCAGCCTGCGAGCCAACTGCGAGCAGGCTGGTCAGGTGGTTTACAATGCGACCGGTAAAGCCTCGGGCCTGTCCAGTTCTTATGTCGACCTGTGGAAGTTTACCCTGGTCAATTACAATGCCGGGTCGGGCTGCCTGGAAGAGGCAGTCCAGCAGACCATCCAGGAAGGCCTGACGCTGACCTGGGAAAACGTCTCGAACCGTCTGGATTCCGCCTGCCAGGGGGCGGTTCCGTACGTGGAAGACATCAGCTCGATGGGTCCCCAGGTTTCTACAACCCCGACCAGTCCCGCGACGCCGGCTGGTATCCCCGCGCCACAAACTCCAACGCCAACCCTCTCAGGAACCGCAACTCCAGGTGGGACACCTCAATTTACAGCCACCGCGACGGAAGAAGCTTACCCCTATCCACCTGCTGCAACAGAAACGCCGGGTTCGTATCCGTACCCTTGATCTGAATGAAAATTTAGCTCGATTGAATACCCTTCCGGGCCGCTTTTCCCGATAATGATCTGGAAACCAACGCTGCTTCGTTGCCTTGAGACCTTTTCTTCCGTTCGAGGCATGAACCTTGCATCTTAACCAGCAGACTGCCCTGAGGGTAACTTCATGTTTCTCAAACGCCTCCTCATCACCATCTCGTTGTCCTTGCTGGGACTGCTTTCCCCATTTTCTTCCATAGCGGCCACTCCCCGGGTCATCCCGCAATCGCAAGCCAGCGCCCCTTTGAGCCCGGGCCTGACCAGCGCCATCCTGCAGGCGGTCAAAGCCGCGATCACTTCCCGGCCGGATGCCGCCGGTCTGGATCCAGATCATTTCGCCATCAGCCAGACCTTCCCCTCCAGCGATCAGACCGAAGTGGTCCTTTGGCTGGTTCCGCTCGACGAACAGACTCAGGAGCCGGTCGCCACCGAGCCCGTCCTGGCCGTCGCCCGTGGCCTGAATCCGCGCAATCCCGAGGACGGCTCCCAAATCGAAGTCACCTTCCAGCGCGACCCCGGGTGGAAAACCGCCTCAAAGGGCCTTTCCAGCTCGCTGCAGGAGCTGGCCTACCAGGAGGACCAGGATCCGCACCTGATGCAGAAAACCGTCGCCGCGGGAGTTACTTACGGCGGCTATTACCTGCCCTGGGCCAACGGGCTCACCAAGCACCTTTCGATGGGGGCCCACCACACCTCCTGCCTGTCCACCTGCACCTACGCCTTCGACTTCGCCGATGGAACCATGTTCCCCATCCTGGCAGCCAAAGGCGGCACTGTGTTCCACTGGAGGGACACCTGCCAGAACAACGACCATAGCTGCACCAACAGCCTGACCCTCGAGGACCGCAGCACAACCCCTCCCACCTACCAGATCTACCTTCACCTGGCCCAAAACAGCATCCCGGCGGGCCTCAAAACAGTTGGGACCGTGGTGCAGCAGGGCGATTATATCGGCACGGTAGACAATACCGGTTACAGCACCGGCCATCACGTCCATTTCATGGTGGTGACCAATCCCTATCTGTCCAGCCAGGGATATTACTGGGGCTACTCGGTCGATATCACCTTCCGCGATGTCTCAATCAACTATGATTCGGGCACCAAAGGGGGTCGCCCCTGCCTTGCCTCCGACCTGGGCTACGGCAAGTGCGTCCAATACCAGTACGATTACACCTCCGGGAACCACGGCACCCACCCGCCAACTGGCGAGATGACCCTGCCGGGCAGCTTTACCACCGTGATCACTCCAACCGTGCGCGTCAGCGGCTCGGGTCATGACGACCTCTTGGTCACCAGGATGCAAATCCTGGCCAATTACGATGGGACCTGGCGCGAAGTCGGCCCATCCCAGACCACCAGCCCCTTCGCCTTCGACCTGGACCTGTGCGCCGCCGGCATGCCGGATGGCCCGGCGACGTTAGCGCTCAAGGTATATGATTATGAAGGCAACCAGACACCCCTGCTGGGCCTGCGCAATATATTTAAGAATTTTGCCTGTACCTCTGCGCCGCCACCCCAGGCCTGCGTCGCCAACGCGAACCAGGTAGCTCTCTTTGCCGGCGCCAATTTCAGCGGTCCCTGCGCGGTCTTCAACGTGGGATCGTACCCGACGGCAGCCGCGTTAGGCGCTGTGGGAAGCGCGAACGCCGACTCGATCCAGGTCGGGGCCAACGTGTCGGCGACCCTCTTTTCGGGGGAGAACTATACCAAACGCGGCGAAACCCTGTATAGCTCGGACAGTCCCAACCCGCTCAACGTTCGCAATCTGGCCAGCCACCTGATAGGAGCGAACCAGGCCGTCTCGCTCAAGGTGCAGGCCCGCACCGGCAACCCGGCGACCCCGGTATTGATGCCGGCGACTAACCAGGCCAACACCAATCCAACCGCCACCGATTCGCTGGTCCTCTCCTGGGTAAACGCTGGCGGCGCGTATAAATTCCAGGCGACCCTCAGCGGCCCGCTCAACGCCACCCGGGCCTGGTCAACCGACCAGTCCTGGTCCATTGGCAGCCTTCCGGCGGGGACCTACACCTGGACGGTCCAGGGCCGGGCAACCGAACCCAACAACACTGCCCACTACAGCCCCGCCGCTAGCGGCACTTTCACGGTAAACCCGGCTTCTCTGGGTGGAACCACCCGATCCCTGCCGTTTACGGACGACATGCAAACCGGCGCCAACGGCTGGACTGCCAGCGGCCTCTGGCGGCAGGCATCCCTCACTGATCCTTCTGGCAGCAGCACCACCACTGCCTGGATTTTCAACAACACCGGCGGCAACTATGCCGACGCCCAGATCCGCGCCGGCGACCTGACCTCGCCGCCCATCTCTCTCCCCGCCTCGCCAGCCAGCTACCTGCGGTTCGGTTACCAGTATCAGACGGAAAGCGCCGGCTTATATTTCGACCAGCGCCGCGTGCAGATCTCAAAGGATGGCGGCCCCTTCACCGATCTCATCCCCCCGCTTAGCGACGACCGGATGCAGACCTGGCTGAACAGCCCGGCGATCAGCCTCTCTGCCTATGCCGGCCACACCGTACGAATCCGTTTTCATTTCAACATCGTCGATTCTTATCTCAATACCTTTACTGGCTGGGCGATCGATAACCTCCAGGTCGACACTACCCCGCCGCCTGCCTGCAGTGAGAACCCGGCAAACAATACCCCCGCGGCGGCCACCCCGATCGTTTATGGGAGCAGCGCCAGCGGGTCGATCTGCCCGGCGGGAGACGTCGACTATTTCAGGTTCAACGGCAGCGCCGGAGACCTGGTCGTAATCGACGCAATCGCGAATGGATTAACCCCACCTTCTCCCCTCGACCCGACCCTGACCCTCCTCAATTCGGATGGAACCTCCGTCCTGGCCTACAACGATGATACCCAGCCGGGAACCAACCCCGACTCGCGGATTTCCTTTATGCTCCCCGCGACCTGCACCGGTAGTTGTTCCTATTATTTAAAAGTGAGCGCCTGGGATTATCCCGGCGCGGGTGGGACCGCCTACCTGTACAACCTGAGCCTGGCCAGGCAAGCTGCCTCCGGCCGGCCTTCCATCGCCTTCACCCTCCCCGGCGCAAACGGCTATATCCCAACCAGCCCCTTCCCGCTGACCGTCCAGGTGGCCGATTCGCAGGGCGGCAGCAGCATCAGCCACGTGGATTTCTTCGTCCATTCCCCGGATTGGCTGAACACCAACTGGGTCAAGGTTGGCTCGGATTGGAACGGCGCGGACGGCTGGTCGGTGGTGTACGACCCCACGTCCTCCCTGGGCAAAGAACCCTATTCGGTGTACGCGCGCGTGACCGATTGGACCGGCAGCACGGCGGTTGCCCTGATGTGGAGGATGATCTTCGACACGACGGCTCCCCAAACGACCCTCGTCCCCCTGCCGGAGACCTCCTCCTCGACGGCCTTCCTGCTCAATTTCAGCGGCAGCGACGGCCAGTCTGCCCTCGACCATTACGACCTGCAGTACTCGGATAACAGCGGGCCGTGGACCAGCTATCCCCGCCCGATCCCCGCCAGCCAGAACAGCGTCTGGTTTGTTGGGCAGTTCGGGCATTCGTACCGCTTCCAGATCCGTGGGGTCGACGTGGCCGGGAACGCGGAAGTGTTCCACGGCGGAACCCAACCGGCGATCAGCGTCGAACCCGGCTGCCAGCCGGACGGATACGAAAGCGACAACACGCAAAACAGCGCGGTCCAGGTCAGCGTCGACGCCCCCGCCGAAAGTCACACGTTCTGCTCGATCGGCGATGTCGACTGGATCAAGTTCCAGGCGGCCGCCGGCGATACGCTGACCCTGATGGCTTCGCCCCTCCCCGGGAGCCCAGCCGCGCCCGAGGTTGTCCTCTTTCAGGCTGATGGCAGCCCGGTATACGGTGCTTCGTTCACGCCCACCGCCCTGGGAAGCCCGGCGGTCTTCAAGTGGAAGGCCAGCGCGGACGGCCTGTATTTCGTCCGCCTGCGCTCGATCGACCCCAATGTAGCCGGCAGCGGCGCCGCTTATCTTGTTTGGGTCGGCCATGGAAAGTGGATCTACTTCCCTCTGATTGGGCGTTGATGGCCCATCCCCGGAAAATACCCTGAACCCGCCGTATTCCGGCGGGTTCACTGTTTGCTGCAGACCTGACAGTATTGATAAGACCTAACATTTATACGTGAGATTGTATTATTATCGTAAATGAGTATAGTTTAACCAAATCTTAACTACCTTTTATCAAATGTAATGCTCAGGAAGCTGGTGGATTTCAATCGAATGTTTGTGTACTGCTTTTGATATATCCCCCTCGAGCGTTGATGTAAAATGGAGTGTAGCTATGAACTATGGGGAAAAAAGAATGGGAACTCGCTCTTTCTATCGATTTTTGCCGAACCTGCTTCTGGTGTTTGGCTTGTTTCTTGTATCCTTCGGTGCGCTTGCCAATGTAACTCACGCTTCTCCAGCGAACGGGGGAGTGGCTGCCTGGCAATGCTGGGCCTTCAATAACCCGGATCCCTGCCACCACGACCTGAACGGGCTGGCCTTTGTCTCTGCGACTGACGGCTGGATGGTTGGTGCACAGGGAACGATCCTGCGTTGGAACGGCAGCGATTGGACGCTTGACGTCTTGAATACCAGCGCCGATTTGAAATCGGTTTTAATGCTGTCCCCAGCCGACGGCTGGATCTTTGGCAGTGGAGGAGCCATTTTCCACTGGAACGGCTCTGCATGGCTGCCCTTTCCTAGCCCGATCAGCGGGGTAGATACCGGGATCACCGCGGCTTCGGCAGTTTCCCCAACCGATATCTGGGCGGTCGGGAACCAGGGAAGGATCCTTCACTACGATGGAACGGCCTGGAGCCAGGTAACCAGTCCCACCGGTGAATGGCTGTGGGGGATTCAAATGCTCAACAAGACCAGCGGCTGGGCCGTGGGAAATAAAGGAACCATCCTGGAATATTCCCCTGCCGGATGGGCTATCCACCCATCGAAAGATCATACAACCAAACACCTCATCCATGTAAGTATGTTGTCCGGCGGCAGCGACGGCTGGATTGTCGGGGACAATGAGATCATCCTGCGCTGGATGGACGGTGCCTGGAAAACCTTCCAGGACGCGACCCCTAACAGCATCACCTATCGGGATGTGTTCATCAATCCTGTTACTAACGATCAGTGGATTGTCGGTACTCCAACGACAAAAGGCTTCCCGCCAGTCCTCCAGGGAACCTTGCTGCAATGGAATCCAGATGGAAATGGTGGCCTGGGAAGCTGGGACCCACAGACTCTGCCGGTATCAAATGGTTTAAACTGGATGGCTATTTTGCCCGGCTCCAGCCAATATTGGATCGTGGGCGCCTCTGGCGCGGTTGTATATGGCGACGGAACGATCTGGACAGTCCTATCTGAACCGCCCGCCGCCGCTCTGAACGGGATCATAATGCTCTCCCCCACATTGGGTTGGGCTGTTGGCAACCAGGGGTTGATCTTCCAGTGGGACGGCAGCCAGTGGAACAGAGTATCCAGCCACACCATCCACTACCTGAATGCAATCGATGCCCTGGATCCCAGTACCGCCTGGGCAGTGGGAGACCAGGGTGGTTTCCTGCGTTGGGATTCAGGAAACTGGTCCGAAATCCAGGTTAGCGACGTTTCAACCACGATCACGATGTGGTCTGTCGATTTGTTCGATTCATCGAATGGCTGGGCTGTGGGCGACAGTGGAACGATCGTGCACTTTTCCGGCGGCACCAACTGGGCAGTCGACCAACAGTCATGCGTGTTGACCACGAAAAACCTGAGAGGGGTAGCTTATCCGGATTCAAGCCACGCCTGGGCCGTGGGCGCGGAGGGAACCATTCTAAACTGGGATGGATCTACGTGGGCCGCCAGCAGTTCTCCCACCGTCCAGGATCTCTACGCGATCAGCGCCCTCGATGCAACCCACGCCTGGGCCGTGGGGGCCAATGGAACCATCCTGGTCTGGGACGGAGCCGACTGGACTCTTTCCAATAGCCCAACAACCAGGACATTGTACGGTGTGCACATGCTTTCTCCCACGAGAGGCTGGGCCGTGGGCGCGCAAGGCACGGTTTTGGAATGGGATGGGCAGACCTGGACGCCGATGCAGAGCCTGACCCATACCCCGGATCTGCTGGCGGTCGCCGGCGAGCCCAACGGGCGGATCTGGGCGGCTGGGCAGAATCCGGCGCCCAACGGCAGTCAGAATGGAGCGCTGATGTACTATGACCCCAGCCAGTTGGTCCTGTTCCTGAACTATTTTCCGCTCGTGCGGCGATAATCAGGTTTTCTATAGGTGGACATTAATCAACCCTGCTTTTCGTATCTGTCCCAAAGCTGGTAGGTTTTGAAAAAAGAGCAAGCTCGCGGTACTATGGTAGTTGCCTAGACCGCCAGAGTAACCGGAGAGCTTGCCATG
>DATKLX010000145.1:0-19236 GCA_035542155.1 Anaerolineaceae bacterium | reverse complement strand
GACCTGGCGCGCTGGCTGCCGGATGGAAACCTGGAGTTCCTGGGGCGCGCCGATCGACAGTTCAAAATCCGGGGGATCCGGATCGAGCCGGGCGAGATTGAAACTGCTTTGACCCAGTATCCCGGGATCACAGAATGCTTGGTGATCCCCCAGGCAGGGGAAAGCGGCACTCAATTAATCGCCTTCCTGGCGATCGAGGCTGGTTCAGACCCAACGCAGCCCGAGCTCAGGGAATTTCTTGCCCGAAGATTACCCCCATTCATGATCCCGGCTGCGTTTGTTCTGCTGGATCACCTCCCTAAGTCCCCGAGCGGCAAAATTGACCGCGACTACCTGCGAAGGAGAGCCGTTCTGGAGCTGGCGACTCTGCAGAATGCCTACGTCCCGCCGCGGAACCCGGTCGAAGAGCGCCTGGCTTGCCTGTGGTCAGAGCTGCTCAACGTCAAGAAGGTTGGGATATACGATAATTTCTTCAACCTGGGTGGACATTCCTTGTTGGCCACTCAGTTAGCCTCTCGCTTGCGGACTGAATTTCAGGTGGAGCTGCCCCTGCGCCTGCTGTTCGAACATCCCACAGTTGCCAGCCTGTCGCTGGTCATTGTTCAACAGTTGGCTGCACAGACGGCGGATCAGGATTTGGATGTGCTTCTGAGCGAGATCGAAGAGCTGCCCGATGATGAAGCCGGCCGCATGGCTGATGAGGAAAACCAATCGAATTGAGTGGAGTGATCTGGCTATGAGCGACCTGGAAGATCGCATCGCAAAATTATCTCCTGATAAACGAGCTCTGTTGACGCTCCGTTTGCAGAAACAGCGCGCCGCGACCGCGACTCAGCAGCGCATTCCACTCCGCTCGAACCCCTCTGATCCCGCGCCGCTGTCTTTTTCCCAACAGCGCCTGTGGTTCCTCACCCAGATGGAACCCAACAATCCGTTTTACACCATTCCGGCGGCGGTACGGCTGACCGGGACCCTGGATGTCTCCGCTCTGGAGCTCAGCCTGAAGGAGATCCTGCGCAGACATTCCATCCTGCGCACCCGCTTCACTGTTCAAGACGGAGAACCAAGCCAGTCAATTTCCCCCGATTTGGCGTTCGATCTGCCGATCATCGACTTGCGCGAGATCGCTGCGTCTGAACGCGAGCGTGAAGCGTTGCGCATCGCTCGCGAAAGCGCCTGCCAGTCGTTTGATCTCAGCTCCGGCACTCTGATCCGGCCCCTCTTAATCCGGCTGGATGAAAAAGATCACATCCTGGTACTCGCCATGCACCACATCGTATCGGATGGCTGGTCGCTCGGCGTGCTGGTCCGCGAGCTGGCTGCCTGTTACCCGGCGTTTCTGGGTGGGAATGCGCCTCACCAGCCAGACCTTCCCATTCAGTATGCAGACTTCGCCGTCTGGCAGAGAAGCTGGATGCAAGGCCAAACGCTGGAAGAGCAACTGGGGGATTGGAAACAGCAACTCGCAGGAATGCCAACGGTTCTCGAGCTGCCATCCGTTTTCCCGCGACCAGCCCTCCAATCTTATCAGGGCGCTCGGGAACCATTTGAATTCCCCGCATCCCTTAATGCTGCCCTGCAGTCACTCGCCCGGCAAGAAGGAGCGACCCTTTTTATGGCGCTGCTCGCCGGGTTTGAACTCCTGATCTCACGTTACAGTGGCCAGGCTGAATTCTGCCTCGGCACTCCGATCGCCAACCGGACCCGACCTGAAACCGAGGACCTGGTGGGCTTTTTTGTCAATACCCTGGTCATCCGGGCCAGGTTGGATGGTTCTCCTTCCTATCGGGAACTACTCCGGCGAGTGCGAACCACCACGCTAAGGGCGTACGCACATCAGGATCTGCCCTTTGAGATGCTGGTCGAGGCGCTCCAACCCCCCCGTGACATGAGCCACTCGCCGCTGTTCCAGATCATGTTCGCCATGCAAAACGAGCCCATCCCTCCGCTGAACCTGCCGTTCCTGGAGGTTCAACCGCTGGAGATCGATCCGGGGACCTCTCGATTTGACCTGACACTCTCCATTTACGAACAGGCCGGCCGGTTGGCGGGCTTCATCGAGTACAGCACGGACCTATTTGATCGAGAATACATTCAAGATTTCCTGAGCCACTACCAGCGCCTGCTGGAAGAGGTCAATGCTCATCCGGACGAACCCGTTTTCCATCTGAACCTACTGACGCCCGCCGAGAAGCGGCAATTGCAGGCATGGAATGACACGCAGGTAGATCTTCCTCCTCTGCTCATCCAGCAGATCTTTGAGGACCAGGTCCGGCAACACCCGCAGGCGCCCGCGCTGGTCTTCGGCGACCTGGCCATCTCTTACGCTGAACTCAACCAGAAAGCCAACCAACTGGCTCGCTGGCTGATCCGCCGCGGGGTCGTCCCTGAAACCCTGGTCCCCATCTATTTAGAGCGCTCATTCGAACGGGTGATCGCGATCCTGGGAGTGCTTAAGGCGGGCGGCGCTTATTTGCCCATCGACCCGGTTTACCCGCGGGAGCGAGTCGCTTTCATGCTCCTCGACTCAGGCGCCCAAATCCTGCTGACACAATCCAGCCTCCTCGAAGAGTTGGATGGCGTTCCCATTACCACGTTCTGCATGGACCGTGGCTGGGCGGAGGCGGCATTGGAAGACAGTGGCGATTTTCCCTGCCTGGCTTCCCTGGACAACCTGGCTTATGTGATTTACACCTCCGGGACCACCGGCAAGCCCAAAGGGGTGCTCCTCCAGCATCGCGGAGTGGTCAACCTGGTTCTTCCGCAGCTCGAAGTGCTCCAGGCGAAACCCGGCACCCGCATGCTGCAGTTTGCATCGTTCACTTTCGACGCCTCGGTTTTGGAGATCTTCACCATGCTGAGCTGCGGGGGGACGCTGGTTCTCGCCCCACAGGATGTAGTGGCCTCCACGCAGGGTCTGATTGCGCTGCTCGCTGACCAGGAGGTCAACTTGGTCTCACTTCCGCCATCCCTGCTGGCGGTTCTGCCAGTCACTCCACTTCCCCGGTTAACCACCCTGATCGCCGGGGGAGAAGCCTGCCCGGCGGAAGTCGTTCGCCGGTGGGGGGCTGGCAGGCGTTTCATCAACGCATATGGCCCAACGGAGACCACTGTTGTAGCCAGTTTGATGCTGTGCAACCCGGAGGAGTCAGGGGCGCCGCCCATTGGCCGGCCAATTTCCAACACGAGGCTCTACGTTCTCGACCCTCACCGGCAACCGGTTCCCGTGGGCATTCCCGGAGAGCTCTGGATTGGTGGGCTGGGAGTGGCGCGCGGCTACCTCCGGCGACCCGAGCTCACCCAGGAGAAGTTCCTCCTTGACCCTTTCAGTGAAGTTTCAGGCGCACGCATGTACGCTTCAGGGGATTTCGTCAGACAGCGGCGGGACGGCTGCATCGAGTATATTGGACGCATCGACCATCAAGTCAAAATTCGTGGTTACCGGATCGAGCTCGGCGAGATTGAGAGCCAGCTCGAGTTGCAACCGGGGATCCGCCAGGCCGCGGTTCTGGCCCGCGAAGATATCCCCGGCGATAAACGACTGATCGCTTACCTGATCCCGGAAGAATCTTATCCCCAACCAACTTCCGCAGAACTGCGAAGCTTCCTCAAGCAGACGCTGCCGGATTATATGATCCCGAGTGGATACATCTTCCTGGACTCCATGCCCCTCACAGCCAGTGGAAAGATCGACCGCGGCCGGCTGCCCGCACCGGCCTGGTCCAACCTCCTGGAAGAGAGTCAAAACTGCCCGCCGCGAACACCCACGGAAGAAATTCTTTCCGGGATTTGGGGGCGCATCCTTGGGATACAGGGCTCGATTGGGGCTTTCTCCAACTTCTTTGAGTTAGGCGGGCATTCCCTGCTGGCTTCACAGGTGATCACTCGCGTCCGGGACGCATTCCAAATTGACCTGCCCATCCGGGCTTTGTTCGAGGCCCCTATCCTCACGGATTTTGCGCAAAAAATTGACATAGCTCTTCAAGATGAGAGCCTGAGAACCGACGCCGCTCCCATCCAGCACTTAGACCGGCGAATCGAGCTGCCGCTCTCGTTTGCCCAGCAAAGGCTGTGGTTCCTCAACCACCTGGAACCGGATAACCCTTCCTATAACCTGTTTTCAGCGTTGCGGATCACGGGAGAACTGGACGTCCCTAGATTCCAGGCCAGCCTGGAGCGGATCGTCCAACGCCACGAAATCCTGCGGACAAGCTTCCAGACCGTTGATGGGAGAGCGGTCCAGGTCATCGCTGAAGAAGCCAGGCTGCCGTTCGAGCTCGTCGATCTCTCTGGCGTACCGGATCAACTACGCCAGGAGGCCATCGAGCGTCGGATCAAGACCGAGCCATTCATTCCCTTCGATTTGACTCAGGCGCCCCTGTTGCGGGTTACCCTGCTCCAGATCGCGGCGGAAGAACACATCGCCCTGTTCGCGATGCATCACATCGTTTCCGATGGCTGGTCTAATAACGTCCTGGTCCAAGACCTGAAGTCATTTTATACCCAGCAGGTTTCTGGCCAGGAGCAAAATCCTCCAGACCTGCCGATCCAATACGTGGATTATGCTGTCTGGCAGCGTGAATGGCTGCAGGGAAGCCGCCTGGAAAAAATCGCTGGATATTGGAAACAGCAACTCGCGGGCATTCCGCATTTGTTGGAACTGCCCACTTCTCGTCCGCGACCCCCGGTTCAGACCAGCGCAGGTGCAAATTTGAAATTCACCTTCCCCGAGCCGCTGACCAGGCTGCTGCGCTCGTTTGCCCAGAGAGAAGGCGCCACCCTGTTTATGGCTCTGCTGGCTGGTTTTGAGACCTTGCTCTACCGGTACTCTGCTCAGGATGATTTCTGCATCGGCACTCCGGTAGCCAACCGGAACCGGTCCGAGGTGGAAGGGTTGGTAGGGTTGTTTGTGAATACCCTGGCATTGCGAGCCGATCTTAAAGGGCAGCCAACATTCCGGGAGCTCATCCACCGTGTTCGCGAGATCTGCCTGGGCGCCTACGCCCATCAGGAGATGCCATTTGAGAAGCTGCTCGACACGCTTCAGATCGAGCGCAGCCTTAGCTATAACCCGATCTTTCAGGTGATGTTTGTTTTGCAGAATAACAACCGGGCCGAGCTGGAACTCCCGGGAGTGAAACTGGAGTGGATGGACCTTGACCCGGGGATCGCCATGTTCGATCTGTCCCTGGCAGTTGAGGAAACTCCTTCTGGCCTGCAGGGAAATTTTGAATATAACACGGATTTGTTCGATCCATCCTTCATCGAGGGAATAGTCGCCCATTACCTGAGGTTGCTGGAACACGCACTTTCCGAACCAGAGACCGCGATCACGCGCCTGAACCTGCTCTCAGCGGAAGAAGAGCAAATGATCCTCAATGAATGGAACCAAACACGCTGGGATACGCCTCTCCTGAATCTCACGGTACACCAACTGTTTGAGGCTCAGGTAGCCCGCACCCCAGAGGCGCCAGCCGTATTCTCGATCGCGGAAGGTTCTTCGTTTTCCTACCAGGATTTGAACCGTCGCGCCAACCAGCTTGCCCGCCGCTTGCGCGGGGCTGGGATTGGACCAGAAAGTATCGTTGGTCTGTGCCTGGACCGGTCGCTGGTGATGAGCGTTGCCCTCCTGGGCATACTCAAGTCCGGCGCGGCGTTCCTCCCCTTGGACTGGAACTACCCGCAGGAGAGGCTGGCCTTCATGCTATCCGAAACCTCGGCCGCGCTGATCCTGACCTGCGAGAAATTTATAGGAATATTTTCAGATGCGACCTGCTCTGTTCATTGCCTCGATACCGATTGGGAGAGCATTGCCGGGGAAAATGATACAGATCTCGAACCGCTGGCAGGCCCGGAAAACCTGGCCTACGTCCAATATACATCGGGCTCAACCGGGGTGCCGAAGGGAGTGTTGGTGTCCCAGCGATCGCTGGTCAACCACAACCTGTCTGCCGCACGCCTGTTTTCCCTGACGCCGGCCGACCGTGTGCTGCAATTCTCTACCCTGAATTTTGACACGGCGTTAGAAGAGATATTTCCTGCCTGGATCAGCGGCGCCAGCATTATCCTGCGCCCGGCCGGAGAGCTACCTGCGACGAACGATTTACTCGATTGGGTGGCCACCTACGGGATCACGGTGCTGGATCTGCCCACCGCCTACTGGCACGAATGGGTTTCAGAGATGGGAACGACCCATCACCCATTACCCGCCTGCCTGCGGCTGGTGATCGTGGGGGGCGAGAAGGCGTATCCAGAAAAGCTGGCGGCCTGGGAAGGGTCCGTTGGGACCTACCCACTCTGGATGAACACCTACGGGCCTACCGAGGGAACAATCATCGCTTCCTTTTATATTCCTGAGGCAAATGTTACCCGGCGACCTGTTCACTCGTTGCCGATTGGGCGCCCTCTACCCAACATCGCATTGTACATTCTCGATCCGCTGCTCAAGCCAGTACCGGTCGGAGTGACCGGCGAGCTGTATATCGGCGGAGTCGGGGTTGCCAGGGGATATCTCAATCGCCCCGAATTGAACGCCGAAAAATTCCTGGCTGACCCGTTCAGCTCAACGCCGGGTGGGCGCATGTTCCGCACCGGCGACCTGGCCCGCTGGCTCCCGGATGGCAACGTCGAATATACCGGGCGCCAGGACGACCAGGTAAAAATCCGCGGTTTCCGGGTCGAGCCAGGGGAGATCGTGGCCGCTCTACTCCAGTACCCGGACGTCGCCGAGGCTGCTGTCCTCCCTTATGAAGATGCTCCCGGCCTGCGCAGGTTAGCCGCCTACATCGTCATACTCGACGGCTCCAATCCGACCCCAGCCGATCTGCGCGAATTTCTGAAGGCGCGCCTTCCGGATTATATGATCCCCGCAGCTTTCCATTTCCTTCCCGCGCTGCCCCTCACTCCCACAGGGAAACTCGACCGCAAGGCTTTGCCCAGTGCAGTGAGCACTCGCCCCGCACTGAACGTGCCTCTCGCGGAAGCTACATCGCCCGAAGAAGCCGCGCTCGTCACCGTCTGGAAACAGGTATTGGGGCTGGACCAGATCGGTATTCACGATAATTTCTTCGAGCTTGGGGGGGATTCGATTTTATCGATCCAGGTAGTCGCTCGCGCCCGGCAGGTTGGGCTGCACCTCTCGCCGCGGTTGTTGTTTGAATACCCCACCATCGCTTCTCTGGCGCATGCGATTTCTACCTCTCCCCTCGTTGAAGCCGAACAGGGGACGGTCTCTGGCCCGGTGCCATTGAGCCCGGTCCAGCGCTGGTTCTTTGACCAGCAGATGGCCGATCCTCACCACTGGAACCAGTCGGTCCTGCTGAAAGTGGATCACCCGCTCGATCCGAAAGCGCTCTCGCGGGCCGCCCAGGCGCTGCTGGATCACCACGACGCCCTGCGGACGATCTTCAACCTGGCGCCGGACGGGACCTGGGAAGCCAGTCTTCCTGCCGATTTGGACGCGGCGCCTATCGTTTACGAAGACTTCTCACCGCTCGATCCTGAAACCCGGCAGCACCTGTTGGATCTATCGCTTCAGCGCTGCCAGGCTTCTTTCCAGCTTTCTACGGGCCCGCTGTTCCGGATCGCATTTTTCTGGCTCGGCAATGAACAGGGTGGCCGGATTTTACTCTGCGCTCACCATCTCGTGATTGATACGGTATCCTGGCAGATCCTCCTCGAGGACCTCTTTACCTGCCTGGTCCAAATTTCTGCCGGTCAGGCCATCCTGCTCCCTGCCAAAACCACCTCTTTCCAGCGCTGGTCATCGCGGCTACCGGACTTCGCTGCCCAGGAAGCAATACTTGGATCGCTCCCCTTCTGGCAGCAACTTGCCAGCTTCCCCGCGAATTCACTTCCATTCGACTTTCCGCAAGGTTCCAATTTTGAAGCCGATGGAGCCACCATCTCGATCTCCCTGGCTCCCGAGGATACTCACCTTTTTCTGCGGGATGCGCCCGGGGCATACCATGCTGAGCCGCGCTTGCTCCTCCTCACGGCCCTCGCCAGGGCTTTGCAATCCTGGGCCGGTCCCGGCTGTTATCAAGTAGAAATGGAAGGTCACGGGCGGGAAGATATCGCCGCGGACATCGATATTTCCCGGACGGTCGGCTGGTTCACCTCTCTCTTTCCCATGCTTCTAGACCTGCGTTCCAGCCCTTCGTTGGACCAAATTCTACTGTCTTTCAAGCATTATTTCCACGAGCTCCCGGTTCAGGGATTATCGTACGGTCTTCTCCGTAATTTCCATCCAGATCCTGCGGTTCGGGAGCGCCTCGGGCAGATCTATCATCCGCAATTCTCCTTTAATTACCTGGGGCAGATAGACATAAAGGACACAAAGTATGAAGACCCAACCTTTGCTTTGGCCCAGGAGAATCCAGGGCCAGAGCATTCTCCAGCCGTGGAGCGCGTTTGTCCGCTGATCGTGACTGCCGCCGTAGTTTCCAATTCGCTGCGGATCAATTTTTCCTATTCACGTGGTCAATTCTTAGCCGAGACGATCGCCCGCTTTAGCAGCGATTGTTACTATTCTTTATTGGATCTTCTTCGCAACACCTCCCGGGCGACCGCTCTGACTCCAGAGGATTTCCAGGATGTCGATTTGAGCCAGGAGGAGTTGGAAAGCATCCTTCGGGAAGTTGGCGGTACAGTATGAGCCAGGGAAAAGGCACAGCATGAACAGCTCCGATATCGAAGCAATCTATCCACTTTCTCCCATGCAGCAGGGTATGCTTTTTCACAGCCTGTACGATCCTGATTCTCGGGATTATCTCGAGCAAATAACCTGCAGTCTCGAGGGAGAACTGAACCTGGTCGCGTTCGAAGGTGCCTGGCAACAGGTCGCTGAGCGCCATTCCATTTTTCGCACTTCTTTCGTCTGGCGCGGCATTGAACAGCCCGTGCAGGTAGTTCAACGGCAGATCTGGATCCCGTTCCATTACGAGGACTGGTCCGGGGAACCTGGCCGCGACGTTCAGGCATGTCTGAATGATTATCTCCGGGTAGATCGAGAACAGGCTTTTGATCTTGCCAAACCTCCCCTGTTTCACCTGGCGGTGTTCCGCCTGGCCACAACCGAGCACGTGCTGGTTTGGACGCATCACCATATTCTCCTGGATGGATGGTCCTTACCGCTGGTAGTCCAGGAGGTGATTGCCAGGTACGAAGCGTATCAGAAAGGTGCCCCACTCCAGTTGCCATCAATCCGGCCCTACCGCGATTTTATCAACTGGTTGAAGAAGCAGGATCTTTCCCAGGCCGAAGCCTACTGGCGAAAAACCCTGAACAGTTTGGACGCCCCCACGCCGCTCGGTTTTCCAGAGCCTTCGCCTATCACGCGAATGGGCGCCGATTGGCGGGAGCTTGAATCTGCCCTTCCGGTGGAGACCTGGTTGGCTCTGCAGAAATTCGTCCAGAAGAATGGGCTTACTACCAGCGCGGTGATCCAGGCAGCCTGGGCATACCTCTTATATCGTTATACCCGTGAAGAGGATATCCTCTTTGGCCTGACTGTTTCGGGACGGCCGGCTTCGTTGAGCGGCTCCGAAACGATGATCGGTTTGATGATCAATACCCTCCCCGTCCGGATTCAAATCTCACCTCAGATGCCCATTCTGCAATGGCTCAAAGAGATTCAATGGATCCTGGCTCGCCAGAGCCAGTACGAATACACGCCGCTGGTAAAAATCCAGGAGTGGAGCCAGATCCCTTCTGGCACGCCTCTTTTCCATTCAATCGTTGTTTTTGAAAATTACCCCGTTCAGGCCGAAGTGGAAAATCGAACGGGCCTGAAGTTCAAGGATATCCGCAGCCTGGCCCATACCAACTACCCGGTCACCTTAGTGGCCTCAGCGCGGCAAAATTTGATCCTCAAGCTGGCGTACGATGCGGGACGGATCGATCCCGGCGCAGCGCAACGCACTTTGGGACACCTGGGGGTGATCCTCCAGCAAATGATTGCTGACCCGAATGCTCCCATCAGAAGCATCTCCCTGCTAACGCCGGAGGAGCACAAACAGATCGTCATCGAATGGAACCGGAATCAGAACCAGACCATCCCGAATTACTGCGCTCACCAGGTTTTCGAAGCGCAGGTCGACCAAGCGCCGGATGCGCCGGCCCTCGAAATGGGTGGGCAATTACTCACCTATACGCAGCTAGACCGGCGCGCCAACCAATTGGCTCACCGGCTTCAGCAACACGGTTTTGGCCCCGAATCGCTGGCAGCCGTCCTGCTCGATCGCTCCTTCGAGCTGATCATCTCTCTTCTGGCGGTTCAAAAGGCCGGTGGGGCTTTCCTGCCCATCGACCCTGGGTATCCAGCGGACCGGATCGCCTATATGCTGGAAGATTCGGGCGCATCTATTCTGATTACCCAGGCGGGATTGTTTCAAATGCCCGGATTGACCATCATCGATCCGTACCAGCCCGAAATTGGCTATCTTCCAGAGACCCGGGCGGAAGCAAAAGTTGGGCCGCAAAACCTGGCCTATGTGATTTACACCTCTGGATCGACTGGGAAACCCAAGGGGACTCTCTTGGAGCACAAAGGCCTGGTCAATCTGATCCATACCCAGGTGCCTGATTTTCAAATCCAGCCCGGAAAACGAGTGCTGCAGTTCGCGTCAACCGGATTCGACGCGGCAGTCGCTGAAATTTACCACACCCTTTGCGGCGGCGGCACCCTGGTGCTGGCTCCTAGAGATGTCCTGGTAAACCTGCCTGACCTGGTTTCCCTTCTGAAGAGCCAGCATATCACCACGATCACGCTTCCCCCTTCCCTGCTGGCTCTCCTTCCATACGAAGAGCTCCCAGGGCTCACCACTGTGATCTCCGCTGGAGAAGCCTGCCCGCCAGAAATCGCGGCACGGTGGTTGCAGGGCCGGACATTTATCAATGCGTATGGGCCCACGGAGACTACTGTGGAAGCCGCCATATATCAAGTGGAGGGAGACCCCGGTAAGTACTCCAGCGTGCCGATTGGCCGGCCAATCCCCAATACCCAGATGTATGTGCTCGATCCAGATCTCCACCCGCTGCCGGTAGGCATCCCGGGTGAGCTGCATGTCGCGGGGGTCAGCCTGGCGCGCGGCTATCTCAACCAGCCTGGTCTGACCGCGGAAAAGTTTATCCGGGATCCATTCAGCAGCGATCCCGGGTCAAGAATGTACAAAACCGGCGACCTGGTCCGCTACCTGCCGGACCGCCAGCTTGAATTTCTGGGCAGAATCGACCAGCAGGTAAAGCTGCGCGGTTTTCGCATCGAGCTGGGTGAAATCGAAAATATTCTCGTGCGCCTGCCCGGTCTGAGGAACGCGGCGGTCATCGTCCGCGAGGACAACCCTGGCGAACAACGCCTGGTGGCATACCTGGTCTCTACAGATGCTGACCACCCGGTTCCCATTACAGAGCTGCGCAGTTTTCTGGCACAGAATTTACCCGATTACATGCACCCGGCCGCTTTTATTTACCTGGACCAGCTCCCTCTGACGCCGAATGGAAAAGTGAACCGGAAAGCGCTGCCAGTTCCCGACCAGGCAAGCTATGCTGACTCAAAGACGCCCTTCCAGGCTCCGCGTTCCCCCACAGAAGAAATCCTTTCGGAGATCTGGGAGCGGTTATTGGGGATCAGCCCGGTTGGATCGACAATGAACTTTTTCGAGATGGGCGGCCACTCCCTTTTGGCCACTCAGTTGGCCTCGCGGATCCGCGAAGCGTTTGACGTCGAAATCCCGTTGAAAATCATCTTCGAGAACCCGGTTCTCTCTGGCCTGGCTGCCCAGGTGGACAGGCGGCGAGGCTCCTCTGCGATCAAGACGTTCCCTCCAATCCAGCCCGTTCCCCGCGGGGTGAACCCGCTTCCTCTTTCTTATTCCCAACAGAGGTTGTGGTTCCTCGACCAGCTCGAGCCCGGGAATTCATTCTACAATCTGCCGACTGCGGTTCGTTTGAAAGGCTGGCTGGACCGGCAATCGCTGCAAAAAAGCTTCGATGAGATCATCCGCCGGCATGAGGCATTAAGGACGAACTTCCAGCGAATGGACGGAAAACCGGTCCAGGTGATTTCCCCCCCATTTTACGTGGAGATCCCCCTTATGGATCTACGGGACCTGGCTCCTGAGGCACGTGAAGATGCGGCCTTGCAGCATGCTCAAGCGGTTGCTCAACAGCCGTTTTCCCTCACCGCCGGCCCATTGATCCGCGTCGTCCTTTACCAACTGGAGGAGGATGAATTTATCCTGCTATTTGTCCTCCACCACATCATCTCCGATGGCTGGTCGATGGATATCCTGTTAAAAGAACTGACCATATTGTACGAATCTTTCCACAATGGTCTACCCTCCCCTCTTCAGGACCTCACCCTGCAGTATGCCGATTACGCTGCCTGGCAGCAGGATTGGCTCAAGGACAGGGTCATTGAAGATCAGATGGCTTACTGGAAAGGCCAACTGGCAGATCTTTCGCCGATCCTCGAGCTGCCCACCGACAGGCCCCGGCCGAGCATTCAGTCTTACCGGGGAGCCATCCAGGAGCTGAGCCTGCCCAAAGAGCTCGTCTCGCAGATGAAAGCGGTCTGCCAGAAAGAAGGAGTAACAGTTTACATGCTGCTTCTGGCGGTGTACCAGGTTCTGATGGCCCGCTACACCGGTCAGGACGACATCGCTATTGGCACCGCGTTGGCCAACCGCACGCACGCAGAAATCGAGCCGCTGGTTGGTTTCTTTGTGAACACCCTCGTCCTCCGCGGAAAAATCAGCAGCGAGACTACTTTCCGCGCCTACCTGCGCCAGGTTAGGGATACCTGCCTGGGAGCGTACGCAAACCAAGACCTGCCTTTCGAGATGCTGGTGGACGCCCTCCAGCCCGAACGCAGCCTCAGCCACAGCCCATTGTTCCAGGTGGCCTTCAACATGCAGAGCGTGCCGGTGGACCGCTATTCGCTGCCGGACCTGGAGATGGAGCCCTTGATCATCCATAACAACGGCACCTCGTTTGACCTTTTCTTGAACATCGGGGAAACAGAAAGTGGTCTGGTGGCGGTGATGGAATACAACCTGGATATCTTCCACGAGACCACTATCCAAAGGCTTCTCCGCCATTTTGAATCTCTTCTCACCGCCGCTCTCACCAATCCGAACCAGCCCGTTCACCATCTTCCCCTGCTTACTGCAGAAGAGCGCAGTCAAATGCTGGTGGAATGGAACGCCACCTCTCGACCCTTCCGGGATGATCTTTGCGCTCACCAGGTATTTGAGGATCAGGTCCGTCGCCATCCAGAAGAGCCGGCCCTGATCCTCGGCGACCAACAGATGTCATATAGGCAGGTGGATGAAAAAGCGGACCACCTCGCCGCCTATCTGAGAGACCTCGGGGTCGGGCCGGAAACTCTGGTTGGGATCTTCACGGAGCGTTCCTTTGACAGTGTCTGCGCACTGCTGGGTGTTCTGAAAGCCGGCGGAGCTTTCCTCCCCCTGGACCCGACCTACCCGCGTGGGCGCCTCGCCTTCATGCTCGAAGATTCGCGATCCTCTATCCTGCTCACCCAGGCCCACCTGGCAGAGCTGATCCCCTCCACAACCGCCCGGGTGGTCAGCCTGGAGGAGGTCTGGAATGCTCAGAGTCTTCATCTGGCCCAGGCTCCTGAAGCTGCCGCCGGACCTGATAGCCTGGCATATGTCATATTCACCTCAGGGTCCACTGGCAAACCCAAAGGAGCTATGCTCCACCACCGCGGGTTGTGCAACCTGATCGAATTTCAGCAACGCATTTTTGACGTCTGCCCAGGCCAACGAATCCTGCAGTTCTCATCTTCCAGCTTCGACGCTTCGGTATGGGAAACCTTCATGGCTCTGGGGAACGGCGCGACCCTGGTCCTTTCAAAACAGGAAATTTTGGCCTCCCCACAGGACATATATCGCCTGCTGCAAAGCCAACGCGTGACGCACGCGACCTTGCCGCCGTCAGTCTTACAGGTGCTGCCGTCTGAGAGTCTACCCGACCTGCGCGTATTGGTCGCCGCCGGGGAGGCCTGCCCGGTGGAGTTGGTTGCCCGCTGGGCTCCGGAACGCAATTTCTTCAATGCTTACGGCCCTACCGAAACGACGGTTTGCGCCAGCATCGAGCGGTGCAATGACGGGGACTCCAGACCGCCATCCATCGGGCACCCGATCTCCAATACTCAACTGTATATCTTAGATCCATACCTGGAACCCGTGCCCATCGGCGTGCCCGGGGAACTGTATATCGGAGGCGTTTGTGTTGGCCGCGGCTATTTGAACCGCCCTGATCTGACCGCGGAAAAATTTGTCCGGGATCCATTCCGCTCTGATCCGGAAGCGCGGCTGTACCGGACGGGGGATCGGGCACGCTATCGAGCAGACGGGAAGATCGAGTTCCTCGAACGTATGGACACCCAGGTCAAAATTCGCGGCTTCCGCATCGAACTCGGTGAAATCGAAGCGATCCTGACCCAGCATCCCGGAATTTCCCAGGCGCTGGTCACAGCGTTTGCAGTGGACGGCGGCGAAAAGCGGTTGGTGGCGTACCTGATCCCCAGCGATCCCGCTCAAAAGCCAGCGACCGCTGATTTACGCGCCGGAATCCGGGCACAACTGCCCGAATATATGCTGCCAGGCCACTTTATTTTCCTGGACGCTTTCCCATTAACCCCCAGCGGGAAAATCGACCGTAAGCGGCTTCCTTCCCCCAGCGCTGCCGCCAAACTGGAACCAAAGGCCCGGGGGGTCGAGCCCGCCACCCCGACGGAAAAAGCGCTCCTGGAAATGACCGAGGAGCTGCTGCAAACCAAAGGAGCCAGCATCGACGAAAGCTTCTTCGACCTGGGTGGTCATTCATTACTGGCCACCCAACTGATCACGCGAATCCAGGAGAAATTCCAGGTTGAGCTCTCGCTGCGGACCTTGTTTGAGCATTCCACACTGCGCGAGCTGGCGGACTGTATCGATGCCCGGCGAGCCTCGGTCCCCGTATCGCCGGCCAGCCAGAATGACCCGCTCCTCGAAGCACTGAAGGCTGTTCAAGAAATGACCCCTGAACAGATCGCTGAATACATTAACCGGCCTGCGTCATCCAAACAGTGAGGTGGGTTTATGAATGAAATTCTCCGCCAAGTGGGTGCGCTTACCCCTGAAAGGCGGGAGGTATTTAAACAGATCCTGAGCGCCAGAGGGATTGATCTAAGCACCCTGATTTTTCCCCTGGAACGGGGTGGAAGGACTGAATTCGCCGCTTCCTTTGCCCAGGAACGGCTGTGGTTCCTGGATCAGCTTGATCCAGAAAGCCCGCTGTACAACATCCCCTGCCCGGTGCGGATGCGCGGGCAATTAAATCTACCGGCATTGATCGCCAGCCTGAATGAAATTACCCGGCGCCACGAAGTGCTGCGCACCACGTTTACGGCTCGAAATGGCGAGCCGCTCCAGGTAATTCACCCTGAAATCGAGTTTCCCCTATCCTTTATCAACCTGGATACGCTTCCTGAGGAGAAAAGAGAATCCGAGGCACTACGGCTTGCCCAGGGGGAAGCTTCACAGCCGTTTCACCTGGAAACCGGTCCCCTGGTGCGCCTGCTGTTGATCCGCCTCGCGCCGCGGGAACATATCGCCCTACTGACTTTTCACCATATCATTGCGGATGGATGGTCGATTGGTGTGTTTCTCAGGGAATTAGCGACGCTCTACAGCGCTCGCTGCGCAAACCAGGATTCCCCCTTACCGGATTTAGAGCTGCAGTATTGTGATTACAGCGCATGGCAGCGCGAGCGGCTGAGCGGGAAATGCCTGGACGAACATCTTGGATATTGGAAGCAGCAGTTTGCCGGGCCTTCCCCTTCTCTGGAACTGCCGTTCGATTTTCCCCGGCCCGCCCAAATTTCTGGCCGAGGGTCTGTAGTCCATTTTTCCATCCCCGTAGAGATTGCCACATCCTTCAACCGTCTGTGCCGCGAACAAGGCGTCACACTTTTTATGGGACTGCTGGGAGTTTTTCAAACCCTCCTCTACCGCTGCACGGGGCAGGAAGATTTCTGCATTGGCACGCCAGTTGCCGGGCGCAGCGTGCGCGATCTGGAAGAGTTGATCGGTTTCTTCGTCAACACGCTGCCTTTGATGCTCCACGTGTCCTCGGATTGGACCTTTCTGGATCTGCTCCGCCAAACCCGAGATACCTGCCTGGAAGGATTCGCTCACCAGGAAATTCCCTTTGAAATGCTGGTCGACGCACTTGGCGTGGAGCGGGTTACTGACCAACCTCCATTATTCCAGGTGATGTTTGTCCTACAGAACATGCCGACCACCATGTATACCTTACCAGACCTGATTCTTGAATCCATCTCTCTCCACAATAGTACCTCAAAATACGATCTTTCCTTGATCCTGGGAGAAGAAAATGGCCAGATCAGTGGAACGCTGGAATACAGGGACGACCTGTTCCTGCCCGCCAGCGTGGAGCGCATGGGTAAATATTTCTCTACCCTGCTGGAAAGCGCCCTGAGCCACCCCGAGACCTGCCTGGGCAGGTTGGAAATCCTCGCACCAGGTGATAAACATGCTCTTCTGGCTTTCCCCAAGGCCAGTTTCAAGATCGACTCACCCAGCCTGCACCAGCGCATCTTGCAGATGGCCTCTTTACATCCCGAAACGGTGGCTGTGATCTGTGGCGATCAACAGATTACCTATTCCCAACTGGACCGCATCTCAACGGCCCTGGCTCATGACTTGGCAGCTCATGGGGTCATGCCGGACACTCCCGTTGGCCTTTATGCTAACCGGTCGGTTGATGCGATCACCGCCATGCTAGGGATCCTTCGCGCAGGCGGAGCCTACGTTCCACTGGATCCTAACTATCCTGCCGACCGACTGAGCTATATCTCTCAAAATGCTCAATTAAAGGTCGTAGTTGCCGGACCAGAAAACCAGGACCTGGCGGTGGACCTCTTTCCAGATCAAGCCGTCCTGCACGTCCAGGACGCTTTCGACTCAGAATCACCGGCCTCAGCAGAAATTATCCTGCCGGCTTCCGATCCGAGGCATCTGGCATACATCTTATATACCTCCGGTTCAACCGGGCGGCCCAAAGGGGTGATGATTGAACACGGCAGCGCTTTACACTTATTAGCTGCCTACGAACAAGTCGCGCCAATGACAGTGCCACCGGTGGGTACCTCGGTGGCGCCCTTTGGCTTTGATGTCTCGGTACAGGAGATTTTCTCGGTTCTCTGCTGGGGAGGGACTTTACACATTTTGCAGCAGGATATGGCTGCGAACCCAGAAGCAATCGGACAGTACCTGATCGATCACGGCGTCAACAGCGCCTATTTCCCCCCGGCGCTGCTCTCGGATCTTGCGGGATGGTTTGAACAGAACCAGCTAACTCTCCCTCTCCGACGAGTCCTGGTTGGGGTTGAACCCATCAAACAGGCGACGCTGCAGCGCTATGTGGATCTTGCACCTGGGATCCATGTCATCAACGGGTACGGGCCAACCGAGACCACCATTTGCGCGACCTTCTACAACTTCGTGGAGGCGAAAGAACCCGAACGACGGACGCCATTGGGAAGCCCAGTGCCAGGGTATTCAGTCTACCTGGTAGATCAGAACCTGCAGTTATCTCCGCCCGGCGCAATTGGAGAGATCCTCATCGCGGGACCGGGGCTGGCAAGAGGTTATCTAAACAATCCTGAGCTGACCGCCGAAAAGTTCATCTCCAATCCGTTTGCAGACCAACCGGGGGAGATGGCATACCGGACGGGAGACCTGGCCCGGATCCTGCCCGACGGCCTGATCGAATTTGTAGGCAGGATGGACCACCAGGTGAAGATTCGCGGGTTCCGCGTCGAGACGGGCGAGGTGGAACACCTGCTGGGCAGCCATCCAGGGGTACGATCCGTGGTGGTCCTGGCAAGGAACGACCCCCGCTCCAGCAGCGATTCGCCCGAAAAACACCTGATCGCTTACGTGATCCCTGATCCATCCATCCTCCAATCGCCAGATGTGCTGCGGCATTACCTGAAAGCCAGGCTTCCCGAGTATATGTTGCCCTCAGCATACGTCTTTATGGAGGCTTTTCCGCAGACGCAAAACGGCAAGCTCGACCGCAAGGCCCTTCCAGAACCGGACTGGGCATCTCAGCACAACGCAGACAAAAACAGCGCTCCGGCAACGCCCACCGAGCAAATCCTGGCCAACCTTTGGGGTCAGATTTTGGGGATTCCCCAGATTAACCGGAAGGACGATTTCTTTGAGCTGGGCGGCCATTCGCTCATGGCGATGCGCCTGGTCTCCAGGATCCGCGAAGTTTTTCGGGTCGATTTTGCCCTCCGCCAGTTTTTTGCCACGCACTCGTTAGCGGAGATGGCATCAGCGATCGATCAAATGCTTGCCCGGGGTGTTGATGTTCCAATCCTTCCTATTCGGCCCATTTCCCGTCTGGAACCCATGCTGCTTTCCCTGGGCCAGCAGCGCCTCTGGTTCCTGGACCAGTTCGAACCCGGCAATCCGGTGTATAACATACCTTCTGCCCATCGCCTGAAAGGCTCATTGGACCTGAACAGGCTTGAGGCCGCCCTTTCAGGGGTCATCGCCCGCCACGAGATTTTGCGTACCACTTTCCCGGATCAATCGGGGCAGCCGGGCTTGAAGATATTACCGGAGCTGCACATCCCCATCCCGTTGGTTAATCTGAGCGCACTTCCAGCAGCCCAATGTGAGGCGGAAGCCATCCGGCTGGTCCGGGAAGAATCCGTCCGCCCGTTCGATCTGGCCAAGGGGCCCCTGCTACGCATGCTGCTGGTCCGCCTGGCTCCTGAGGAAACCATCATTTCCCTGGTCATGCACCACATTATCTCGGACGGCTGGTCGTCCGGTATCTTTATTTCCGAGCTGGTTAGCCTGTATATAGCCGAAGTCTCCGGGCAGCCGGCGAGTCTTTCTGATCTACCAATCCAGTACGCCGATTACGCCGCCTGGCAGCGGGAGTGGCTGCATGGGGATGTTCTCGACCGCCAGCAAAAGTATTGGGAAGCGCGATTAGCGGACCTTCCGGTCCTGGAGCTGCCCACGGACCACCCGCGCCCTGCCGTTCAAACATCGAACGGGGCGCATTACCACTTCGTTCTGTCGGCAGAGATGATGCCACTCCTCAAGACATTGGCCCTGCAGGAAAATGTCACCCCCTTTATGCTGCTCCTGGCGGCCTTCCAGGCGCTCCTCGGGCGAT
>DATKLX010000144.1:0-37161 GCA_035542155.1 Anaerolineaceae bacterium | reverse complement strand
TGAGATAGATGATCGCCAGTTGGGTGAAGCGGGCCCGGTTCTCTTGATGCTGCACACCGGCCTGGTTGACCTCGAAGAGCACATAGTCCTGGATGCTGGTTTCGACCACGTCGGATACGCCCCGGATGTCGTTGAGGACTTTTTCGTTTTCGTCCACCCGGCTGCCCTGCGCGATCTGCGCGCCCATCTTGTCCACGTAGCGAGTGAGCGTGTTCATTGTCCGGCGGATCACCTCGAGCTTGATCCGTGACTTATCCGAGCTGGCGTTGGCGATCATCGAATCGATCTGGGCATTGGCCTGGGTGATAATCTGGTATTGGTTGCCGTCCTTGAACTCCTTTTTGCCCGCGACGATGGCCCACATCTCGGAATCGATGTCGGCCTTGATGTGCCCGTTGATACTGTTGGCGGTGGTAATGTTTGTGATGGTCGCGTCGTAGCGCCTGTTGAACTGGACCACCTCCAGGACCAGGACCGCGTTGACCGCCGCCAGGAGCAGGATTACGGTGAAAAAGGAGATCAGGATCTTGGCGCGCAGCGAAATACCGATGCTCGAAAAGAAGCCAATAAACTTTTCCATGTAGCGAGGGATCGGCTCGCCAGAAGCCAGTTCGATATTCATGATTGCACCCTGTTTTTCTCTTTTCGGGAGGCGTCGCGGAACTGCTGAGGGGTCAGGCCGGTGTTTTTGCGGAAAATAATGCTGAAATAATGTGGGTCGTTATACCCGCACTGGTAGGCGACCTCCGCGCATTTGAGGCGGGTGGTGCGGAGGAGCTTCTTGGCCTGCTCGATACGCATGCCGGTCAGGTAATCGCGAAAGGTCACCCCCGTCTCGGCGCTGAACACGGCGCTGAAATGGTTCGGGCTGAAATTCACCTGTTCGGCCACCTCGTTGAGCGAGAGGCCGGAATCGGAATAGCGCCGGTTGATATAGGTCTTGGCCTGATGGATCAGCATGGCCCGGTCGTTGAATACCTGGCTTTCACGGAAAGCGAGGGCGGCGGTCAGCACCCGGCGCGTCACCTCGCGCATCTGGTCGATGGTCTGGATCCCGGCCAGGTAGGCGTCTCCATGATGGATCTCCGGGAGGATCTGGTCTACATTCCCGCCCAGGTCGCTAACCACCTGGGCCGCGGAGAGGAGGAGGTCGATGAGGACGTAGTGCTTGAGCATTTGCGAGCGCAGCACCGCCTCGCCCAGCGGGCGGATCGAGCGCTCGAAGAACGCGTCGAAATCCGCGCTCACTCCTGTCTCGAGGAATTGCTTCAACGCGGCCTGGTCCAATTTCTGAAGCTCCACCCCATCCAGGGCCTCGGTCGAGTCGTTGACCCGGGCTGACGCCTCGGCATAGGAGGTGTGGAGATCTCCAAGGCGCTGCTGGGGCGTACCGGCGGCGACGATCAGCCGGCAGCCGGCCGCTTTTTCCATCTCGACGCGGATCAGGTCCGCCAGGTAGGCTCCATCCTGTACGATCTGCTCGGTCTCATCGCCTTTGAGGATCAGGAGCAGTTCTTCCATATCCTTGCGGGTCAGCAAAACATCCGGGTTGGCGCCGACCAGGCCCGCCACCAGCTTCTCTACCCGCTGGCTGGTCGGGTAATCCAGCAAGCGGCCGTCCACCGGCTGGAGCTTGATCAGGATCACCAGGTAGCATTTCGAGATCAGGTCCAGTCCCAGTTGCTCGCTTTGTTCAATGGCGGAGAGCGAAGATTCGCCCCCGAGGGCCAGGCGGAGCAGGAATTTCTCGCGCAGCAGGGGCAGGTTGTCGTTCACCTGGTCGCGGAGCAGCTTCAGATATTCGCGCTCGTTCTTTTCCTGGTCCAGCAGGGCGCCCACCTTACGCAGCCCCTGCTCCAGGTCGGGACCGTTGACCGGCTTGAGCAGGTATTCGGTCACACCCAGCTTGACCGCGGTTTGGGCGTAGGTGAACTCATTGTAACCGCTGAGGATAATAATTTTAACCCAGGGCATGTGCTCGCGGATGATCTTGCTCAACTGCAGCCCGTCCATAAATGGCATCTTGATGTCGGTAATGAGCACATCTGGCTGAGTATCCTCGATCAGCGGCAGCGCGATCTCCCCATCCGCCGCCTCACCGCACAGCTCAAACCCGGCCGACTTCCAATCAAAGTGGTCGCGGATACCCTCACGGGCAGCGACTTCATCTTCAACCAGAAATACCTTATAGGTCACGGTCCAGCTCCTTCAGGAAGGATATTCGGGAAACCGCATGGAAACGTTTATGGTATCGATAACGGAAGCGCGAATTCACTATATCACACTTGGGGAAGAGACTCAACCTGGGGAACAAGCGCCACATCTCTATTTTTTAGCCAATCTATCTTACGAAAGCGAGGCACAGGCTTCATCAATCCTCCTTATCCCAATCCCCATTGAAAAAAGACCATTTCCAATCCCCTTGATCCAACACCAAACCCGCCTTCACGGGATTTTCCAACACGTACTCGACGATCCTTCTCAGCTCCGCCTGATCCCAAACTACATGATCATAGCTCTCATGTTGCCAAAAATCCCCATTTCGCCCTAGAATTTTGTTGGCCATTTTTCCGGTGTATCCTTTCAACGAGTGCATATATTTTGCTAAAGAAACATGCTCCACGCCATTCCTTACCGATGGTGCCAGGACCATTGGAGGCAATTTCAACGCCTCGCGTTGCTCATCCAGGCGTAACCGAGTCGCTTGCATTTTGAGGTTAAGATCGTCGAGTAGATCGACAGGGATCGATCCAGCCAGACGGAAGGTGACAAACAGAATGGCTCCAGGAGGATGATAATGTGGCAGGTTACGTTCGTAATAGAGCCGAGATCGATACTTGTCCATGACAGAATAACCTGAGAAGATCCTGGAAATGGGCTGGCTTGTTCCGGGTCAATCTATCAGAGCGCAAGCGGTGACGCATACGCCACATCATTCCTTACCTCCGCGTCGACCCACAGCTCGACCTCGTGCTCGCGTTCGTTGACCAGCCCGAGCAGGGTCACCGCCCCGCCCCGACGCTCTGCAGGCGCTCGAGGTTGGCCGGCGAGGCAAAGCGCAGCCGCTCGGCCTGGGCGCAAGTGCAGACCGGGGTGCTCCACCCGCTGGTAGGGCAGCCCATTTTCATCGAAGAGCCTCAGCAATCCAGTTTCAGGGATTCGTTCTTGCATGATTACCAGGAAAACGAGAACCGTCGTTCGTAATTAAGTTTTTACTCTGAGTTCTCCGTGTACTCTGTGGTGATGGGTTTTGAACACTTTTTCAACGGCTCGAAGCTGGTGCGGTGGATGGCGCAGGGTCCCAGGCGCCGGAGCGTCTCCTGATGCTCCGGCGTGCCGTAGCCCTTGTGGCGCGCAAAGCCGTAACCGGGATACTCCCGGTCGAGCTCGACCATCAGGGCATCGCGCGCGGTTTTGGCCAGCACTGAGGCGGCGGCGATGCTCAGCGAGCGCGCGTCCCCCTTGACCAATGGCATCTGCGGAATGGCAATCTCGGGAAGATCAAGGTAATCGATGAGAAGATATTGCGGGGGCAGGGGCAGCTTTTCCAGCGCGCGGCGCGCTGCCAGCCGCGTCGCCGGGACGATCCCGATTTCGTCGATCTCCGCCGCGCTGGCAAAGCCCACCCCCCAGCCCAGCGCGCGGGCACGGATCCGCGGCGCCCGCTCCTCGCGTTCGTCCGGGGTCATCTGCTTCGAATCACGCACCCCCTCCAGGGTTTCGACCAGGCTTGAGTCGGGTGGGAAGATCACCGCCGCAGCGCTCACCGGGCCGGCCCAGCAGCCGCGCCCGGCCTCGTCCACCCCCCCCACAAGGCCCACGCCCGCCGCCCACAGCTCCAGTTCGAAACGCAGGTCCGGCGCGGGGGGCAGCAGCCCCAAATCAAATTTTTTCACCATAACGGGATGGGGTATGCCGCGGGCCATAGCATCCGCGCAGCGCGTTGAGGCGGATCGTCAGCAGGTCCAGCCCCATGTGCAGGCTGTCGCGCAGCACACGGACCTTGCTGTGCGGGTTGAAATACCATGGAATAGGGATCTCGACAATATGGAAACCGCGCCGCCGGGCGACAAAGAGCAGCTCGACGTCGAACGACCAGCCGGTCAGGGTCTGCTCGGGGAAGACGTCTTCTACCACCGCGGCGCGGAAGCACTTGAACCCGCACTGCGTATCCAGCAGCCCGGGCAGCGCCATCCAGCGCACCAGGGTGTTGAAACCGCGCCCGACGAAGTGGCGGTAGGGGGGCTCGTTGTAGCGCACTGCCCCCGGCGCCTCGCGCGAGGCGATGGCGATGTCGACCGGATCGAGCTGAGGCGGGATAAAGCGGTTGACCTCCTCGATCGGCATCGACAGGTCGGCGTCGCAGAAAAAGCGGTACTCGCCGCGCGCCTCCAGCATCCCCCGCCGCACCGCCAGCCCCTTCCCACGCTGTTCTTCATGGAAGACGCGCAGGCTCGGATGCGCCGCCAGGAACGAGCGGGCCACCTCGAGGGTCGCGTCCGTGCTGCCATTCTCGACGACGATCACTTCGGCAGTGTAGTTCTGCCGGTCGAAGAAATGAAAGACCTGCTCCAGCGTGACGGGCAGGCGGTCGACTTCATTGTGAGCCGGTATGACGATCGAAAGAAATGGTTTCACCAAGTGAATACACTTCCAGGATTTACAATGTGACCAGGATAAAGATGATCACCCCGATCAGAAACAGGGCAGTGATTCCCCCCAGGATAGCCAGAGTAATCGCCTGCTGCCGGGTCAGGTTGAGCTGATCGATAAACGTAGTCTTCTTGACCGGCTCTGGCCCAAGCTGCTCGATGAGTTGCGCGTCCGCCTCCGCGGCCCCTTTGCGCACGGCGATCGGGTGCTCGAGGGTTTCGACGATTTCATCCAGCTCCACGGTAATCAACACCTGCTCGGCCTGCGGCAGCCCGGCGGCGAAGCGCTCCACGGCGTCGCTGAGGACCACCCGGGTCACCGGGCGGACCGATTCGACGTGGGTGCCCGGGTCGGTGCAGACCAGCACCGGTTCGACGGTCAGCTCCGGGACGTCGCGGGCGATCAAATATTTCTGCACCGCTTTGGCCTGGTTGGCCGTGTCGAGGATCAGGTTCGGGCGCACAGCGCGGTAGCGGCGCTGGCTGTCGACGCTCGCCCAGCTTTCCCCGCGGGCGCGAAAGATCCCCGCGATCCTGGTCACCGTCACAGCGAACACGCCGGGCGGGCCGACCAGGACCAGTGGGACGCGCGGCTCCAGCCCGGGCAACGCCAGGCTGTGGATGAGCGTGTATTTATTATCCAGGTTGCGGCTCAAAATCCCGATCACCTTGGCTTCCGCCTCGACCTGCCCAAACCAGCCCATCCCGTACTTCAGGGAATTGCTGGCCCGCTCGATGAAGCCGATCTGACCGGGAACCGCCGGGTAGGGTGAGCACTCGATGATGCGCATGGGATTTTCGCTCAGAACAACGGCGCGCCGTTGAGAAGGTCACGATTGGGGGTGGAGTTCTTTTCGCCGGCGAGGATATACTCTCGCCCCTGGACCTTTTCTACGCGTACGGGCTGGCCCACATCGAAGGTGGACCCCAGGTAAGCCTTGCGCTGGCCGATGACGAACCGCTGGCCTTTCTGCAATTTTTCGACAAAGGATTTTCGATCGAGCAGCACCCAGTCCGACCAGGTCGGCCCACGCCGCTCGTAGACGCGCACTTCCTGGATCAAACCGTCCGGTGTGTAGCGGACTGCCTCGACAATGCCGTCATACTTCTTAGGTGCCATAGCTTGCCATGAGTTTTGCAAAGGTTTCGATCCAAGAAACCGCCGAGGCTGGCCCGGCGGTCGACCTTTGGTCGGGGTGGGCGGACTCGAACCGCCGACCACCGCGTCCCAAACGCGGTGCGCTACCAACTGCGCTACACCCCGTCAGAGAGAGTATAATGCGAATCAGGTTGTATCGTCAAGGCGAGACAGTCGATAATGACCATGTGAAACAGGCACCTGCGGCCGTCAAGGAAACTCCATGTACTCCCACACTGCCCAATACTACGACAAACTTTACGCCTTCAAAGATTACCGTGGTGAGGCCGAACAGGTCCGGGCGGCGATTGCCGCCCGCATCGGCGCAGACCGCCGCCTGCTCGACGTGGCCTGCGGCGCCGGCCTCCACCTTCAATACCTGCGCGACCACTTCGACGTCGCCGGCCTCGACCTGGACGCGGGCCTCCTCGAAGCCGCCCGCGAACGCCTTCCCGGCGTCCCTCTCTACCAGGCGGATATGGAGACTTTCTCTCTCGGCCAGACTTTTACCGCGATCACCTGCCTGTTCAGCTCGATCGCTTACCTGAAGACATTCGACCGGGTTGCCAGCGCCTGCCGGACCATGGCACGCCACCTCGACCCGGGCGGCGTGCTGGTCGTCGAGCCCTGGTTTACGCCCGCCGCCTGGATCCCGGGGCGGGTCCATGTGGTCCAGGTTGATGAGCCTGAGCTGAAGATTGTGCGCATGAGCACCAGCCTGGTCGATGGGCGCGTCTCCTACTTCGATTTTCACTATCTGATCGGCACGCCGGGGGGCACGGAACACTATGTCGAACGCCATGAGCTAGGCCTCTTCGAAGAGGCCGAGATGCGCCAGGCGCTCGAATCGGCCGGGCTCGTCGCCACCCACGACCCCACCGGCATCTCCGGCCGCGGGTTGTGGATCGGAATTAAAGAAGACCCTAAGGGTTTTAAAAACCCTTAGGGTCTGGGGCACATTGCCATGCCGTCCAGACCCCACCCCCTCCTCCTCTGCGCCCTGGCCCTCCTCGCGGGCTGCGCGCAGCCATCTCCACTCGCCGAGCCCACGCAACAGCCTCTATTTGCCCCCGGCGCCCCTCCGGCCGCGGTCAGTGACCCAGCCGCCACGCCCACTGTCGAAACCGACCTCACCCCCTGCTCGGGGCCAGATCACCCGCGCGCAAGCCGCGAGGCATGCGCCACACCCTTGCCCACACTGTCCGCAGCCGCCTGCCAGAGCGAGGCCGGCGAGGTCTGGGAAAAACAGCTCGCTTCCACCTTGCTCCCCAGGCCGCTGGTCTTCCGCGTTTACCTGCCGCCCTGCTACGGCCGCGAGAGCATGCGCCGCTACGGCGCGCTCTACCTGATCCATGGGCTGCAGTCCGGCGCGGAGCAGTGGCAGGAGCTGGGCGTCGACAGCGTCGCCGACCGCCTGATCCAGGCCGGCCAGATCCCCCCGCTAATCATCGTCCTCCCCCAGGACGAGAGCTACAAACAGCCCGAGGAAGACCCCTTCGGCGAGGCGCTGGTCAGCGAGCTGGTCCCCTGGATCGACGGGCAGTATCGCACCTACGCCGACCGGGCTCACCGCGCCGTCGGCGGGCTGTCGCGTGGCGGAGGTTGGGCGGTCCACCTCGGGTTCAACCATCCCGAGGTGTTCGGTGCGGTCGGCGCGCACAGCCTGCCGCTCTTCTGGAGCGACGCCGGCACGTTCCCCACCCTCCTGGCCCGGATCCCCGTCGCGCAGATGCCGCGCGTCTACCTGGACATCGGGGTCAACGACCATGAGGTGCAGGGCGCGGCGGATTTCGAGGCCCTCCTCACTGCCCGCGGCATCCCCCACGAGTGGCACCTCAACCAGGGCTACCACGATGCGGCCTACTGGTCGAGCCACCTGGAGCAGTACCTGCGGTTCTACACCACCGGGTGGTAATTACCGGCCCTTGTTTACATCCTGTTAAACCGCTGTTATTCCATTGTTTAATCCATCCCTCTAGAATGAAGCTGGAGGAAGGTAGGATGCACGAAGAAATGGTTGCGATTCAAAACACCTGGGATTCTCTCCAGCAGCCGGCCCACCCGGGCCAGGGAATGAGCGCTTCGTTTCGTTTCCTGCTGGCAGCCATCGACCAGGGCTGGCAGGTCGAACAGCCGGTGAGAAAAGTCCCCATGGTCCGCCAGGAAGCCTGGATGTATCACTTCGTCCTGGTCCAGGACCATTCGGAACGTATCCGCCAGCTTGCTGTGCCCGAAGCTCCGGAGGTCGACCAATTTCTGCGCAGTAATGAGGTCCGCGTCGAAAAATTCGACTCCTGGTTGGATGGGTTAATGACATTTTCCTTCACGAATTGAAGCCGCGATGATCCCGGCTCAAGGCATTGTGGCGGTATCCTGGCAGCGAGAAATGCTGACGATCTCTGAAGCCTTATTGGTCCTGGCAATCGACGAAGAAGATGGGGATATTGTCGAAGCGTACCAGGCCACCCTCGAATCGATCCTTCCCGGAGCTGTCCTGGCCGAGCTGGTTTTACAAAATCGGATCGGGCTGGCCGACCAGCGCGTGGTGGTGATCGATCCAGCCCCCACCGGGCATCGCGTCCTGGATCAGGCCCTGTTTGATATCCTGGATACCTCCCGGCCGCGCCGGCTCAAGTACTGGATGAACACTCTGACCTATAAAAAATTCCATGAGGAGATCGGCCACGAGCTCGTGGAGAAGGGCGTCCTGGTCCGGAAAAAGAAGCGGCTGCGGCTGGCAGGCTCGTACGTGGAAAAAACAAAGGGAAATGGCGCCGCTCAACCCGGCCTCCAAAGCCGCATCCACGCGATTGTGTTCGCGGGCCAGCAGCCGGATCTCTCCGAAAAGGTTCTCCTGGCTTTCCTGGTTTATGGCGAGCTGGTCAGGCTGGTCATTCCCAGGGGTGATCGCAAGCTGGCCCGTAAGCGGATGAGAAACCTGATCGAGAGCGCGGATGGGGCCAGTTGCCTGGGCGAAACCCTGGACGAAATCCTGGCGATCAGTTGCCAGGCCTAAGGATTTACACCAAATCCCCCCTTTGTTGCATGAAAAAACATAGCTGATTCCACGTCGTGCGACTATGATACGGAATAATCGAGCTAAACCGATCAATATCATTTTCTGATGGAGAAAGCAATGAGCTATCACAGTGTGGTCGTCACCCGGAGAGGTGGGCCAGAAGTATTGCAGATCGTAGCCAGCCCGCTGCGCGAGCCGGTCCCCGGGGAAGTGCGCATCAAAGTCCTTGCGACCGGCGTGGGCCGCACCGATATCAATTACCGCTATGGGTATTCCCCCTTCTCGCCTAAAGTCCCCTTCGTACCAGGATATGAAATCGTGGGCGTGGTAGACGCCGTTGGAGACCCCGGGCGGTCCAGGTTCAAGGTGGGCGACCGGGTAGCGGCGTTGACCGGTCACGGCGGTTACGCCGAAGTGATTTACCTGCGCGAGGAACACCTGGTGTCGGTGCCCGCATCCCTCGACCCGGCGGAGGTGGCTACCCTCATTTTGAATTACGTCACGGCCTATCACATGCTCCACCGCGTGGCGAAGGTGAAAGCCGGCGACAAAGCCCTGGTGATCGGCGCAAGCGGCGGCGTTGGGACCGCTTTACTCGAGCTTGGCATCCTGGCCGGGATCAAAATCTATGGGACAGCTTCCTCCCAAAAACATGCACTCCTGACCGGACTGGGCGCGATCCCGATTGATTATTCCACGCAGAATTTCGTTGAGGTGATCCGGCAGGCCGAACCGGGCGGCCTGGATTTCGTCTTCGATGGGATGGGCGGCGACATTGGAGACCGCGGGCTGGAGGTTCTGCGCCGCGGCGGCAAGCTGGTCGGCTATGCCGCTCCCGTCGGTTTTGTGCCCCTTCTCCGCAGCGCGATCCAGTTAGCCCTGGTCAATTTGCTGCCCAATGGCAAATCAGCCGAGTTTTATGGCATTTATGCCTGGTATCTGCGAGATAAAAAGCCGTTTATGGAGGATCTCCCCAGGCTCTTCAAGCTGCTGGAGGAGGGAAAGATCCGGCCGGTCATCGATCAGCGCTTTCCCATCCTGGAGGCAGCCAGGGCCAACGCTCTGCTCGAAAGCGGGCAGGTGCGCGGGAACCTGGTATTAATCGCTCCTGAATTCTCATAAGCTCAAATCAGCCAGCAGGCATCCACGGGAAAGTGGAGATCGTATCTGTCGCCAACCCTGGGGAGGACCAGGTTCCTTTCAAAAATATCCATAAAAATATCCATCGAAAAGAGCATCCCGCCCATTTCCACCCGCAGGCGCACGATCGAGCCCAGATAATTGATGCTTTCGATCTTGCCCTGCAGGTTGTTCTCCCCCGGAGCGTGGCCTGGGTTGAGCTCCTCGGGCCGCACCGCCAGGCGCGGTTTCTCTGCGGAGAATTGTTCCGCGAACCGCCCGACACGGACCACCTGCCCGTCAAAGCTGACCAGCCGCTCGCTGGGGTTGACCAGCCGGACCGGGATCAGGTTAAGCTGGCCAACAAACGAAGACTGCCCGCTACTCCTCGAGGAGATCAATCAACGGCTTGAAAAAGGCGAACAGCCTTAGAGGCAACTACACCGCCGTCGCCTCGGCATCGAACTGGTGCAACTGCTCGATCTGGGACTTGATCCGCGCCACGAGCTGGGGCGCCTGCTGGCTGGCCGTCCGGCTGCCCAGGGATTGGAAGCGGATCACGTCTGCCAGGGTAGCCTCCAGCTCATTCGCCAGGCTGATGAGCTGAGCCTCAACGCGATCCAGGATCGTCGAAGCCTCCTTGAGTTTTTTCAGGCGGTCGTTGAGCGCAGCATAGGCTTCCTCGCTCTCGCGCTTCACCAGCGGATCGGTCGCCGATTGGATCTTGTACGACAGGTCGTTGAGCTGGCTCTCGGAGTTGGCGGTGGATTGGGTGGTCAGGATGCAGTAATTTTCCAGGGGGGTCATGCGCTGGCACAGCCGGTAAGCCTGGTTGACCAGCTCATCGACCTGGGAGCGCAGCGGCTGGAGCGCCCGCCGCGTCCCCGGCTCGCAACCCGAGATCGTGTTGAACAGGTTGATCTGGGATTTCTCGATGCGATTGAACGAAGTCTGGAAGCGCTGCGGCAGCGCCATCCGGCTCTGCACGGTCTGGTTGAGCACGGTGGCGGGTTCGCGGGCGATGCTGACCACCATGATCGCCCACAGGACCAGGCCCACCGGGAACAGCCACCAGGCCGCCAGCAGCCCGGCCGCGATGGAAACGACCAGCATGAGCAGGTTCAGCGGGTTGAACAACGCGGAAAACCAGGGAGAGGTTTGCATGGGTGCGCCTGCCTAAAAGAACGTCGCAATCTCGGAATAGATCTGCCTGATATTCTCCGGGCTGCCCTGGTATTCGCGGCCGCCGGAAGGCTCGGCGACGCTCTTGAGGGTTTTTTCGTCGGCGTCTTTGCCATACCCGATGGTAAAGATCTTGATCGAGTTGCCCGCGTCTTCCCCGCCGCCGCCCAATTGGGCCAGCAGATCGTCCAGGCTCAGATCCGAGGCGGTGTCCTGCCCATCCGAGAGCACCACCACCGCGCGGATGTGCCTGGGATCCCCATTTTTCTGCAGGTCAGCCACCGATTGGGCCACCGCGTCGTACAGGCGGGTATCGCCGCCCTCGATCAGCCCTGACACGCGCCGCACCAGGTCGGCCCGTTTTTCGCCCAGGCTGGTCATCTCGGTCAGCACGTGAACCTCGCTGCTGAAGGTGACCACCTGCAGGCGGTCCCGGTCGCTCAGCAGGTTGATGAACTGGACCAGGCTGGACCTCGCCGAAGCGATCTTATCGCCCGCCATACTCTCGGAGGTGTCGATGGTGATGACCACGTCGACCGGTTTCTTGGTTTGCTCCCACATCGTCTGGATCCCGCTGATCACGTCCGCCTTGGGGATCTCCAGGATGGTCTTGGGCTGCGCCGGGTCCACGCCATGCTGAGCGTCCAGCGGCGCGGTCAGCGCGATCGACGGATCGGAGGGGCGGAAGCCCAGCTCGATGGCCTTCGTCTGCTGGGGTTTGTCCAGCAGGAAGGTCTCGAAGGCCTGGGCAGCCTCGCGCTGGTCCGCGGTGACCCAGGGCGCGTTGAGGACGATATACGGATGGTTAGCCCAGAAGGTGCCCTCTTTGGGGTAAATCGCCACCACCGGAAGTTGCTGGCTCTGCCCGGAGAGCTGCTTGCTCTGCTGGGCGACCACCAGGTTCTCGTACATGACCGCCGCGCTCAGGTAAGAAGGGCCGCGCTCGAACATGCGCTGGCCGAAGAACCCGGTGCTGGTCCCGTAGTGGATAATGCTGCTTTGCACGTCCGACAGGAACGAGCGCAACCGGGGGTCCTGCAGATCGCCGGCGGTGAGCCCGCGCTGTTTGCCCAGCGCCGCGTAGGCCTGAGCGACGATCGCCACCAGGCCGCTGTTGGAATAATCCGGGTGGGTATGGCCGAACTTGAACGCGCCCCACTCCGGGTAGTTGTATTTGGCCCACCCCTCGGAAGAGGTGGAAAGTTTGGCGACATCTTCCCAACCCAGCGGCTGCTTTGGCCAGCCAAGCGCCTCCGCCATGGGCTGCCACATGGCGATCACCACCGGGCTGAGCACCAGGTCTTTGGGGGTCCCGCTGACCAGGTCGTCGGAATGGCTCTTGCGCCATTCCGCGTTCGCCACCGGGATGTAGAGAGAGGAAGCCGGGCTCCAGACGACCGCCTGCGACTGCCCGGCGATGATTTCGTTGACCGCCTCGATCGATCCCAGGGCTTTTCCCTCCACGGTCACCTCCGCCCCGGAAGCGGTCTTGTGATTCTCCTGATTGTACTGCTGGATCAGCGGGTCGAGCCATTCCTGCTTTTCCGATCCATACAGCATGGTCACGGTTACTTTTTTCCCGACCCCGGGGATGGCGCTCAGCGCCCCGCAGGCGCTCAGCAGCAGCGAGCCGATTACCAAAAGACTGGACAGCGATAGAAGGTGTTTGGGCTTCATGGGGACCTCAGGGGTAAAGCTGGCGTCTCAATGGCTGACGTTACGCGACCAGAAATCCAGCAGCGTGCTGAGCACGTTGGCCGGGGGCAGCTCGACCTGCGGGGGCAGCGCGGCGGTCAGGCCGTTTTGCGCGTAGCGCTGCCACGGGCTTCCGGCGTCAGTGAGCGCGATCGACCCATCCGCCGGGCGAAATCCATAGCGGTCCATGGCCAGGGCCTGCATGGACCGGCTGAGCAGGTAATCCACGAACAGGCCGGCGGCCCGGGCTTGCTCGGGCTGGACCCAATCGGCCTGCAGGACGCAGAACGGGTGGTCGCTGACGATGGTCGCGGGGGGATAGTACACGTGCAGCTCGCCGTAGCGGCCGACCGCGTTGTCGGCCTGCTCGATAGCCGAAGCCTCGTAGACCGCCACCATATCGTACACGCTCGGGCCGTAGGCCACAATATCTTTCATATAGGTACCGGTGCTTTCGCCGAACTGCGAGATGGTGCCCTCCAACCCCAGGAACCACTTCTGGTAATCCTGGTTCGAGAGGATGTCCTGGGCGGTCAGGCCGGAGGTCTTGCCAAAATAGTTATAGGTCATCAGGAGGATCGCCATAAAGCCGCTGTTCGATTTGAGCGGGTCGGTCTGGCCGAACTTGACGTAGCCCCAATCGGGGTGGCCGAATCTGCCCCAGCCCTGTGAATCGATCGCGGCGTCGTGGATCTGGCGCCAGATGTCCGCGCCCGGCGCGCCGCCCCACAGGGCTTGCGCCCGCTCCTTCCAGGCCACCAACACCAGCGGGCTGTTCACCACCGGCCGGCAGGAAGCCGCGTTTTTCGCCTCGACCACCGCCTGGCCGAATTTTCCACGCGATTGGTCCTCCAGGACCGTGGTCTGGAGGCTGCTGGCCGGGCTGATCAGGACTGGTTTTTGCTGCCCGTCCAGCACCGCCAGGACCATCTCCCGCGAGCCCATCGCCTGGGTCTGGATGTGGATCGGCCGGCCAGCGACCCGCGGATTGGTCTTTTCGAAGCTGAGGATGGCTTCCTTGAGCCAGTCCTCCTTTTCCGTGGAATAGATCAGGCTGATCTCGACCGGCTTCGGGGGCGGCGCGAGCAGCTCGCGCAGGGGCGCGTACGCGAAGCCGCGCACCATGGGAGAAACCAGCGCGGCGATAAAGACAGCGATGCTGATCAGGGAGTAGAGGCCGAACAATACCCAGTTGCTTCGAGGAGTATACATAGGGGCAGTCCTATTACCAGAATGCCGGCACGCGCATTTGGAGTTAATTCGATACGTTCAGCGACCTTTATTATAGCCCGGGATTTAAATGCCAAGAGCCGATTGAGAATCGGATCATACGAATCGGAGAATACGAGGTCAACCATCACCCGGTGGATCGGGTCATCCATCCGAAAACCGCCATTTCCGGCTCAGGCGGCGCCTGGCTTCGGGGCGGCGCAGGTGGCGCAGCGACGTGCGGACGACCTGCTTGCAAACTTCGGCGATCCGCTGCGCGGAACGGCCCTCATTCTGGATTGGCATCAGCCGCCGCAGCTCGGCGACATCGAAATTGGAATACACTTCTTTGCCAAGCGCTAAACCGACGTACACCACCGAGGAATATTGGGTGATGAGCACGTCGCAGTTGGCGATCATCGCGTTGGTGTTCCCCTCGGTATAAATGTTCGCCTGGGGGAAAACGGCCTCGATTTCTCTTCGGGCGCGCCTGGCGTTCTCGTTCGGATGGAGCTTGAAGATCAACGGCCGGTCCCCGGCGATCTGGCCCACCTTTTCCAGGAACTGGGCGCGGTTATCCCATTTCCCTGTCTCGCGCACGCTGGAGGTGGCAACCAGGACGTAATGCTTCTCGGGGAAGTCGTTCGCCAGGAAAGTGCGGGCGTTATCGAAGTTAGGGATGCCGGTGACGACGATCTTATCCCGGCGGACCCCCTTACGGACAAAGAAATCGCGGTAGCCGGGTGAGGCGACGCAAAAAAAGTCGTATGCGTCGGATAAGCCGGTCGCGGCGGTATTGGCGATAAAGCGGGGGAGCTTCAGGCGTCGAACCAGTGTGAACGAAAAGTCCTCGGGCTCCGTGATCCCTTCCTGGACGAGGATCAGCCGCCTGCCGCGAATATTCCCCGGGACGATTAGGTCGGTGCAGGTGATGACCGCGTCGTACTCCCGCGCTTTCCCACCGTAATCGACGGATAGGTTGTGAGCCGCCAGGTAGGCCTGGGTCGCTTTCAGGTGCTTTCCCCCGAGGATCGAAAAATCCAGCAGGCCAATCTTGCTAAAGGCCCCCAGCAAGCCGGTCGCATAGAAGGGGGTAAAGTAGCACCGGCACCCGGAAAGGTGCTCGGAGATTCGGTGCATCATCGTGGTCTGGTTGAGCGATCCGCAGATCAACAAGATATTGGCTGTCATGGAGGGGCGGACCTTCTGAAATGGGCGCTATCAGCCTGACAAGGGACTCTGCTGTATGGCGCGAGACAGGCGCACGTACTTGAGCGGCGCCTGGGGATCATCGTTCCATGCCACCCAGCCTATCTTGCGCAGGATATAACGTGGGATGTAGGTCTTGAGCACGTCGAACCCGCCCAGCCCCTTTCCCTGCCGGACGGTCGTCTTGCCGGTCTTCAAAGCGAGCAGCAGGTCTTTGGCGGTGGTCCCGGCAAATTCCGTCGACCCGCAGCCGATCATCGGCAGCACGTGGGCGTCGCTGTTGCCCACTTTCGCGATCGGCAGCATGGTCGCCACCGCGGCCACCAGCGGGTTGCTCCGCGTATACACCAGTCCGCCGTTAAACGCCTCGATCCCAACCAGGCAAAGCGCCACGCGGGTATCCTGCAGCGCCTTCCAGATCGTGTCGAACTGGAGGCTGTGCGTTCCCCTCGCCATCGGATGGGCGGCGATGCACACCCCGCCCTGATCCGCGATTTCCAGGGCGGTATCCACCAGCGAGCGCCCGGGTTTGATCGGCCGGTCGATCCACAATGCCAGAAGATGCCCATCCGCGGTGGAGACTTCACAGCCGGGAATCACTTCCAGCCCGTAGTGTGGGGCAAGCTCCATTGCCAGTTGGTTCCCCCGGATCGTATCGTGATCGGTGATGGCGATCACGTTCAGATCGGTGCGTTTTTTAACCTCTTTGAGTATTGCCGGAATACTGCAGGTGCCGTCATAACTGTAAATGCTGTGAATGTGCAAGTCTGCGAATCCCATATACCTCCTAACCCGGTGAACGATGAAATCTTCTTGTTCTTTTGGCAGTCTAACACCCTTATATTAAGAGAGGATCAAGGGTGGTTTAAGAATGGGTTTGGGTTTTTTCTTAATATGAATGGAATGTTAAACGCTCTTTAAGGTTTCCCGGTCTCGCAGCTCCAGGGCATGCGCCCATCCCTCGATGGTTTCATCGTAGATCCTGGCCGCGGCAGTCTGCCTGCGGGCCGCCCAGGACCCATCCTGGCTGTTCTGGTTAAATGCAGCGTGGATATCCTTGCGCACCTGGTGAGCCAGATACGGATCCCAGACCATCACCTGGTTGCGTCCCGCCCATTTGGCCGCGTACATCGCCTGGTCGGCCTGGGTGAGCAGGTTATCCAGCGAGCCTTTGGCGTCCCGCAAATGGCAGACCCCCACGCTGATGGTCACCGAGATCTGGTAGCCTTCGATAAAAACCACCAGCTCCTCAATTTTAGCGCGCAAGCGCTCGGCGATCTTGCAAGCGGTTTCCGGCGAGGTATCCGGAAGGAGAGCGATAAATTCCTCCCCGCCAAAGCGGCCGAGCAGGTCGGTCTGGCGCAGCGATCGCTGGCATTCCTCGGCCACCGCGCGGATCACCCAGTCGCCCACGAAATGGCCGTAAATGTCGTTGACCACCTTGAAGTGGTCGATATCGATCATCAGCGCCGACATATCGGTATGTTCGTTTTCCGAAGCCGCCACTTCGGGACGGGCCGCGTCAAAGAAACCGCGGCGGTTGGCGATATTGGTGAGCGGGTCGCGGATGGAGAGCTTTTGTACCTCGCGATAGAGATTTTCCAGCAGCTCGCTCTGCCCGCTGAGCAGGGTGTGCATATCCAGCAGGCGGTAATCCTGGTCGCCATGGCGTACCGCCAATGGATCGTACATTTCGTAGGTCCCTCGCGACAGGGCGATCCTGACCGCTTCCGGGATCGGCGTGGCTGCGTCCAACACCAGGGATTCGGAGCAACACTGGCGGTAAAACTCGAGGATCGACTGCTTCGAATAGATCTCGATCCCAAAGGGTTTGCCCAACGCCTCAAAGCAGCGTCGGCGGGATAATAACCCCCAGAACTGGTTCTGGAACGTGAGGATCACCCCGGTCCAGGTGGGGTTCTTGTTGAAAATCCTGGCCACATCCCCTACATGGGTGTGGACGTCCACAGTAGAGGGGATCGAAGGAAGATCGCCGATCAATTTTAGACCGGTGGAACTGTTTTGCGGGAAGGATGCGTACATAATTGTCCTGACCTGGCTGGCGGAGGGAAACTGCGGGTTCAATGTAGACAATCGTGCTCATATTCCTTGGTGGGAGGATCAGGCGGACCGGTATATCTGCATCGGCAACAAGAACATGCCAGGAGAAGTGAATCTCCTGGCATTGCCATTCAAGAGCAAGCCGGTTGTATGGGGTTCCACGGTTTTTCCATCCTGGATTGGACCGTTTTCGAAAATCGAGAAAGTCCGTTTTCTCTGAAGGAATCATACCCCAGAATCTTTAAGAATTGACCGATTCCAGGTTAAATTCTGGTAAAAACTTTATCCAAAGCGGCCCTGGACATAATCCCGGGTTTCCGCGCGCTGGGGGTGGTTAAAGATTTGCTGCGTCTCCAGCGGCTCCTCCCCGCTGACAAGCAGGCTGGCTGTGGCACAGCCTGGTCTTCGGGTCGGGGTCGCAATTGCGGATCGTGATCCAGGCGGTTGACGGATCCAGATGGGCATCCACTTCCCGCTCGCCCTGGTTTAACGCTACTGCTGACTGAAAATCGTTTCATCCTCACGGGATGGAAAAGAAAGAATTAATTTGGTTAACGCGTTAACCAAATTGTTAACCCAACCTTCCGGTTTTCCGTGATGTAAAACACCTTTCAAAATAGTAAACTCAACTAGGTTAAGGTGGAATTCTCACATTCGTTTTGGCGAATCTTCTTTTTTTTACGGACGAACCCGGGCAAATTTTTCCCCAAATTTTTCCCAAGGATATCGCCGGTAGCCAAATCCACAGAGATGCTTTTTTACTTGAGGCTTTTTTGCTTGACAATGTTAGCTGATCGACCAGCGAACGTGAATCATGCGAGAAATCAATGCTGAGAACAAACAGCTGATCAAAATTTGCAAGCATCCATTGAATAAAAGGAGATCCTATGACCACATTTCGGAAGTATTGCTGCCTGCTGATTGCTTTGTGTGTACTGGGCCTTGCCTTTGGCCTGGCTGCCCCCGCTTCAGCAGCACCCGGCGATATTGTCGTTAGCTATACGCTGCCTTTCACCCAGATCAATATCAATGATAACTTCAGCGTGCCTGTGCACGTGGCGGTTACCAGCGCTCAACCGATCACCGGTCTCCAGTTCAATATGAGTTGGGATCCGGCCGTGCTCGACCTGGTCAGCGTTACCAAGGGCACGTATTTTGTAAACTGCTCGCTCGTCGCGTCTGACTTCCTCAACGCCCCCACGATCAACCACGCTGCCGGCACGATGAGTAACTACTCGATCGCCGGCCTGGGCATCCCGTCGGGCCAGGGCTGTTATAACATCGGTCAGGGTGCAAACACCACCACCGATATGATGGCTACGCTGAACTTTAAAGCGAAAGCGAACGGCACTTCGACCCAGGCGATTTCTGGGATCTTGTTTTCCAATGTAAATAGCATCGCCGTTGACCCGGCAAACTATACTTTCCCCGGGTTTTTGCTCCATGTGGGATCGTACAAAACCTTTCTCCCCCTCGTAGTGCGATAATGGAGTAGTCTATTGTGGAACCATTGAGCGCCCAATAATCGTCGCTCAATGGTTCCACTTCACACTGTCCTTTCGCAGGCGAGGTATCAGTACGTTTCACCGAAATGGGCGCCTAAAATAGTTACGTCAAGCACATTCACGGTTCCATCCAGATTAATATCGCCAATCAATGTCCCGGGTAAGCCGCTTTTTCCAAAATATGCCCCCAGGCTGGTGATATCCAGAACATTAATCATGTGGTCACCATTGAGATCCCACGGCCTGGTACTTGAGCTTGCCAGACTAAAACCACCCCCTGCTGCAATAAAGGTGATCGACGAATTGATCCCTCTAACCTGTACCGGTGAAGAACGATTGGCCCTTGTACCATCCCCTAATTGGCCGTTCGAATTGAACCCCCATGACCAAGCGGTGTGATCTGTCTGGAGTGCAAGGTTGAAGAACCCACCGGCGGCGATAGCAATCGCATCGTTGATCGTTAGAACCTGGACAGGGAGACTGCTGTTCGCTTCCTTGCCTCCATCGCCAAGCATTCCCACGTCATTCCTTCCCCACCCCCATATTACGCCAGTTGAAGCTAATGCCAGGCAATGGTTATACCCACAAGAAATAGCGGTTATTCCGCTGAGGCCTGAAACCTCAACCGGTGAAGGAGAATTCGTTCGGTTTCCGTTCCCAAGCTGCCCATACTCATTTGATCCCCAACTCCAGACGGTTCCATCATCCTTGAGGGCAGTGCTGGAGTAATAGCCCGCGGTAATGGACTTGATCCCGGACAATCCTGTTATCTTGACAGGATAGAGACGATCTGTCTGCGTACCATCCCCAAGTTGTCCGTATCGATTTCCGCCCCACGCCCAGACCGTCCCATCCGATTTTAATGCCAGGCTGTGTTCACCACCGCCGGCTACTTTTGTGATATTAATCAATCCCTGAAGGTGGTAAGGCGTATTTCGGTCAGATTTACTGCCATCCCCCAACTGGCCCACCGAGTTGCACCCCCAGGTATAAATACTGCCATCTGTGGTAACTGCCAGGCTATGATTATACCCGGTCGCTATTTCTTTTACGGGAAGCTGAAAAGGGATGTTTTTGGGGGTAGAAAGGTTCGAGGATAAACCGTCACCAAGCTGGCCATAGCGATCATTCCCCCAGGACCAGACGGTGCCGTCATTTTTCAATGCCAGGCTATGAGCTGAGCCCGCTGCGATTTCGGCCAGGTCATTCATCGCTATCGTATGGGTGGGATTAATGTCTTCGACAAACGAACCATTCCCGAGCTGGCCGGCGTAATTATCTCCCCAGGACATCAAATCGGAAACTGTTTGCTGGAGCGGGGTCGCTTCGACCATCCTGGTCAAATAAACCAGGGGAAAGCTTAATATGAGAATTTGTATCGTTACCTTCCAGATCGAGGCACGTCCAGGTAACAATTTCAGCATAGGATGTTATTCCCCCCCAAGAGCCAATCAACCAAATCGGCCAGCGATGTATTCTTTCGTCTCCGTACGCTGTGGATCGGCAAACAATCGTTCAGTCTCTCCGTATTCAACCACTTCACCGAGGAAAATAAATACGGTGTAGTCTGATACGCGCCGTGCCTGCTGCATATTATGTGTGACGATGATCGATGTGTAATCACCCTTCATCCCCAAGATGCTCTCCTCCACTTTTGCCGCTGAGGTAGGATCGAGTGAAGCTGCCGGTTCATCCATCAAGACGACCTCTGGAGAAATTGCCAGGCAGCGCGCCAGGCAGATACGCTGCTGCTGCCCGATCGAGAGACGAAAAGCATTATCCCCCAACCGGTTCTGGATTTCATCCCAGATGGCTGCTTTCTGCAAGCTATTCCGGATCACCTCATCTTTGTTCACCTTTATTTTTCCGGCCTCTATACCGTAGAGGATGTTGTCCCGGATCGACATGGGGAACGGGTTCGGCTTTTGGAACACCATACCAACCTTTCTCCGCAATACCATCGGATCCATCTGGAAAACATTCTTCCCATCCAAAAGGACTTCACCCGATATCGTACATCCTCTCACCAGTTCGTTCATGCGGTTGATGCAGCGCAGCAAGGTAGTTTTTCCGCACCCCGAAGGACCGATCAGGGCGGTTACTTTTCCAGGCTGGATTGACAGATCAATCCCTTTTAAAACCAGGTTAGCGCCATAGCTGACTTTGAGCCCGCGAATTTCGACGCCCCTGGGGGCCTTTTTGGGTTCAGAATGATTCACGTTTCTTCCATTACTATTCGACATACTTGCCTCCAATTATCTTCAGTCGATATCTGCCAAAATCCGTTCACGGCAAGAGCCTCTTACATCCCCCGAAACCGTTTCGCCAACCAATTTTTGGTGAGGATGGCCAGTGCTCCCAGCGTAAGGGTTATGATCAGCAGAAGCAAGCCTGCCTGGAATTGATAAGGTTGCATAAGTTGTTTAAAATTCTTTTCTCCATAATAGATATCAAAAATCAGGTAAGCCAGCGAGGTAACCTGTTTGAAAACACCTACCCCATAGTCACCACGTCGAGCAATAAACATCAGAACAGCTACGCTACCCGCTACTTCAGCGCAAGCTAGCAGCCAACCAGTAATGATGTTCGGCATCGCCCATGGAGCTACGATCCTCCTTAAAGTAGTCTCCTCAGAAACACCCAACGCTAACGATCCCTCCCGCAATTCAGGAGGTAGAGATCGGCAACCTTCCTCAGTGACCTGAGTAATCATTGGTATGATCAAAATCGATAGAATGATGCTCGCTGTAAGATACGAACCACCGGAACTAGAGAGAGTCTCCCAGCCCGTAAACCATGTTCCCCGGAACATCCACTCCAGGGGCGTATTATTCGCTATGTTCGCCAGATTGAAAGCAGCCAATCCCAGGATGAGCAGTGAAATCGCGCGTAAGCTCTTGATCATAAAGCGCAGGGTGTTGCCGAACCAACCATCACCATATTCACTAAGGTATAGTCCGGCCCCAACACCAATAGGCATTGACATCAATGAAGTCAGTATTATCAGTAAGCCTGTACCCAAAATATGATTTCGAAACCCAATCGATACCTGCTCTACCGTTCGCCAGGCTGGCCAGTCTCCCTGGATGTAGTACTTTTCTGGAAGAATGATATTGTAATAAGGTTTTATCAGGACGGACCAATCCACAACCTTTAAACCCTGCGAAACTAATTGCCAGATCAACAATAAATACAGCCCGATTACCACTACTACTGGAATGAGGATGACCGGATATCTGGATATATCCTCTGCCAAAGGGGTTGCATTAAGTAGGTAATACAATGCTGAAACCATAGATGGTAGCCCGACTGCCAGGAGGAAGATTGTCGAAAAAACCGAACGATGGAAAACTGCATTAAGCTGCAGGCCAGTGACGAATTCTGGAAGGGCACGCAGGATGAGTAAAAAAATAAAAGACAATCCGGAAACTATCAGCAGTTGAAAATCCCAGCGCTGGTGTTGGCGATACACATCCAGGAAAAGAAAATCCAGCACCAAGCAGATCGCAACCAGCAGGGGAACGGGATATCCCTCCATATCATTGCGGGTAATCGCAACCAGCGCCACCAGGATAGAGATAACCGCTATGGACAGGGTGAAAAGGGGAATAAGCGCATTGGCCAGACGTCGAAGCCCGGTCTGAGGAGTACCCAAGGCAGGCTTGGTGATCGCCTCCTGGGTGGAATTTTCCGTGATGATTTCCCTCATGCCTGATTCCTCCTGATCAGCCATTTTTTGCACATTTCGGCTAACCCAATGATTGTAAAAGCAAACACCAACAGCAAGAAGGCAGCAAAGTATGCTGCAGATGTATTTAAACCCAATGAAACGGAAGCGCCCTGAAGACCCCCTACAAGGCCTGCTGCAGTTGAGGTCAGTGGAGCGTTATGTTCGAAAATATCAAAGATAGGATTCGGAAGTCCATCATCTTTAATAAACCCGATCGTCCAGGCACAAATTACCACATCTCCCGTGGCTTTCAACACTCCTATGCTGATCGCCGCGATAATACCGGGGAGTGCTCCTGGTAAAATCAACCGTCTAAGCGTGAACCAACGGGTAGCCCCCAGTGCCAGCGATGCTTCTTTCTGGTGGAGAGGGACATCCCGAATGGCATCGAGAATCAGCGGGGACATAAATGGGATGATGAGAAGCGCGAGGAAAATTCCACCTAGCAGAGTGCTTTGGTTTAGGGGCAAGGTGCCTGCGTTGAGTGGCGGCAATCCAGGTAATGTCGCAATCAACGAATCCGCCAATTCAATCCCGCCAAATTTCGGCCGGATAAACGTCGTCACTACGAAAACGCTTGTTAGTGCGTAGATTATCGGCGGAATGCCGCTGAAAAACGAGAGCAGTAATTCGATCGGCCGGCCGAGCCACCCCATGGAGAACTCAGTAGCCGCGATGGCAAGCGCCAACGAAAAAGGGAAGGCGAACAGCAAGCCCAAAATAACAACTTGCAGCGTTCCAACAATTGCAGGCATTAGCCCGAATTGATTGGGGATATAGGTCCCGGAAAAACTACCAGAGATCTTATCAGAGAAAAGATTCTCTAAACCAACGGCCTGAACCACCGGTGCACTATTCCAGATGAGGCTTCCAATAATCAGAAGGAATATGATCGCCGGGATGAGTGCCAGCATCATTAAGCCGATTCGGACCAGTGACCATTTTTTATTTGTATGCAGCATGGCAATCCTCAGGATATATTAATGGCTAAGGGGCAGCGGCAAAAATTCAGCATTTGCAATTAGCTTCTGGCCTGCGGGTGATAAAAGAAAGGTAACGAATTTGCCAGCGTCCGAAGTAGCTGGCTGCCTGGTCAGGACATGGATTTTTCGACTCAATGGATATCTTCCACTGTAAATCAACGATGGATCCCCTAATGGATCGATCCCGTCAATATGGAATGCTTTTACCAAAAAGTTGTATTTGATCGCGCGTAAGGTTACACGGCGCGACGCCTGGCGCACGAAAAAATCAAAAGAGTAGCTCGACACCTTCGCATCCATCTGATCATTCGTCCGTATCACATAACGGGCTGAAATAAGCTCCTCTTCGGTGTCGAAGAAACGGGTGGCAAACGACAGGCGATTATTATTTAGTAGTGTTTCTGCAAAACCAAGCTTCTCCATCAGCACAGCCTGGGTATCGAACTTACCCGGTAGCAAATTTTCACCACGAAAATCTACAGAATTCCACACCCACATACCCATCAGTAACTGTGGGTTCGCTGGATCGACCTCAAATTTGCCGGTACCCGTCTGGTTATATGCCTGAAAAGTATAGAAAGCGGGATTGGTGAGAAACCAATATGTATCGTCGTGATTGATTTGCAGCAGGTTAGCCTCAATATTTCTCAATTGTTCCATGGTGAGATTTTTAATCCCAGCGAACTTTGCTACCGGGCTGATCAGTCCTCCGGATGCTCGATTATCGTTTTGCTGTAACCCCCCATTGTATGTGCGTGTGCTGATCAACATGCAGACCGCATCATAACCAACGATCGTATCTTGCATCCCTTTTATTTCGTCAGGCTTTGGTTCCCGACCGAGGATGGCAACATCCGCCCGTCCAGATTGCAGATCTTGTACACTGGTGGTTGAAGGGCGGACCGTGAACTCGATCCCGGTTTGCTGCTGAAACTCCTTCTGTACGGCATCAGCAACCGTGGTCATATCGTACGCGCCGGTTACCCGCAATCCGGAGGCCTGTGCAGGCTGTGCTGTGCAACTGGTTGTTAATGGTGTTATCAGCAACAAGACAGCCGCTGTTACTATCCACATGAGCTTTATTTTGTTCATCCTTTGGGATCTCGGAATAATTGGTAGATTCCTGTGATATTCGACCCTTCTCTCAGGTCGGCTGCGCCGACCTGAGAGAAAAGAATTACGCGATGGGTTTTAGAGAAAAATTATTTCTTGCGTAAGACGAAAAATGCACCCCCTCCCACCGCGATCACACCGATCACAGGCAGGATGATGATCCAGGGAATATTCCCTCCCTGGCCATTTGAGTCGGGGTTATCCAGGCTGGTCCGCTTGGCAATGGTAGGTTCTAATGTAGGGGTTGGCCCGGACTGGATACCTGGCTCTGTAGCCATGATCGCAGACATGGTTGGCGCTGGCCCACCGGAACCGATCACCAGTTGGGCATCGCGCACTTTCACGCCACCCAGGGCTGCTGTCTTTCCTTCGGCATTTCCAGCATCAGAAACCAGTATGTCGGCCAGCGAGATCTTGACGGTACCGTTCGCCCCATCTTTGACTTTGCCATGCAAAGTGATCACCGTCCCTTTGCCGGTCGGTCCGCCGGAGCCCGCCGGAAGGCCAACCACCGTAACGCTGCTTAATTTGACAAGCCCCTTGGTGTTGTCGATACTTGGTTCTGGAATGACCATCAAGGTTCCGTTGTTTGCATCTGCATAGTCCTTATAGAACCCACCGGGTTCATATGCTGTAGAGAGTTCCACCAGAGCAGGGTCATAATGCAGGGAAAACTGGAGGCCCCAGGTCTGTCTGTCGGTTTCAATATTGATGGCGATATCGAATGTATCTCCAGGTTTGGCATTCGATCTTGACAGATCCACCGAAAGCAGGGTGTTCGACATCTGTGTAGGGATCGGGGTGGGCTGATCTGCGAATACTGCCGCCGAAGGCATGACCAGCATACCAAGCAGCAGGCAAGCCAGAACAATCAGGCTTGAGAGATGAAGGGGGATCATGCGGCATTTCATTTTCATTGTCTCTTACTAAGCTCCTATGATTAGGTTTTCGTTGACAATTCTCCCGGTTTGCGGTCGAGAAGATGCTCTTCCTTGGATTATTTATTTCACTGATATCTGGGAATGCCCTTCAGGCTCGTTTTCCGAATTCGGTTGATCATTCTCCGGGCTTGTACCTGGGATTTTTTCGATTCCTTGCGCCTGTCTGGGTGAAGGCAGCAGGTAAATCACGGGCTCAGAGACCGACGATTGCGCCAACCGCCTGCGCCGCAGGACATAGAACGCGATCCCGGCTCCCATCAGCAACTCCAACAGGATGATGCCAGCGATCAGACCGATCTGGCTGACCAAAGGGTTTTTCGCCATCAACGCATACATACTGAAGTGACTGACCTCTGCGCTGACCGTCTTTGCCTTCGAATCCACCTGGCTCTTCAGCGCCGACCAACTCTTTTTGGCCGGGTCATAGGTGGTCACGACCAGGTTCTTTTCATCCACTCCTTTGGGAAGCCTGGCCGGGTCGTAGTGGAAGGTAATCGTGATGGGTGGGTCGAAGCTGGCGCCTTCCGGGCCAAACTCGTACCCCAGATCCAGGGTGGTGAATCCGTTAACCACCTTATCCAGCTGATCTATTTTGGCTACGGTAATGTTCTGCAGCCGGCGGTTGTCTTTCGAGAGCGCCTGAACACCCTTAAATAACCTAATTATCGCCAACCCATCTGGGCTGTTAATCTCAACTTCGTCGTTCAGCACGCCTTGTGCGTCCATTTTATCCAGCAAATTGGTTGCTTTGGGCGGTCCAGAGGTAGTCGGGGCGGAATTACCGCTCGTATTCCCAGGTTGAGAGGGAGTACTCGTCCTGGTAGGAGGAAAAATAGTTTCCCCGAACCGCAGCACGTCGGGGGTTCCGGATGAACTGGGAGTGCCACTGCCAGGGGTTAATGAGACGGAGGCCGTCGTCCCTGCCGAGGGGGTCTGGCTGGTGCTTGCCGTTGGGGTGGTGATTTCCGCCTGCTGACTAGGATTGGGTGTCACCCCAATATAGACAACTCCTTTGTAGTTGCTGGTCGCGTAATAGTGTGTATATTGTCGGTTGTTGTCACCAATCAATGAGTTTACCAGCTTGATATCCGAGCTACCAACAGCCTTAGCCTTGAAGGTGATCGTGACAAAAACACCGTTCCCCGTTGGCGCATCGCCGATTAGTTGGCTCGGAGGATCTGAACCCACTGGAGTGGGTGTTGGGGCATTAAATATCGAAAGGCTAATCGGTGAGGTCGTCCCGTTCGCATTATCGCACTTGGCGTCTGGGACGAACATCGTGGTTACCCCGCGTGAAATAGCCCAGTCATTATAGAAAGCTCCCTTTTCAATCTTGACGCACTCGAGGATGGCCTTATTGAAGAGAACCGTGGTCTGTGCGTTGAGTGAGGGTTTATCGATGGTGACCAGGATATCCAGGGTAAATGTGGAACCTGGCGCGTCGATCTGCTTGATAGCCGGGCTGATCTGGAGGCTGGCGTTGGCCGGGATACCGGTCGCTGTGGGAGCTTTGGTCGGTGTATTATTGGGAGTAGAACTGGGTGTTTTTGTAGGCGTGCTCGTGGGCGTCGGGGTTGCATTGGTTGGGGTGGGGGTTTTGGTTGGGGTCGGAGTATGGGTGGATGTCGGGGTTCCATTGGTTGGGGTGGGGGTTTTGGTTGGGGTCGGAGTATGGGTGGGCGTAGGTGCACTGTTCGAGACAGTCACGTTGGCTCCGGAGACAGAGATCGCCAGCGGGCTGGTGGTGTTATGCCCATCTTTGTTGACCAGATACGCATCGGAAACGATCACGTCTGTCAGGGTGATGGGCGAAGTTCCGGCCGCCAGCGCGGTAAAGTGCAGCGTGTACACCTTGCCGCTTCCGCTGGGACCCCGGCCGTTCTGTTCCACGCCAACAATCGAGGTGCTTCCGAGGACGATCTTGCCGGTGGCGTTGTTGCAGGTCGGAGGCGGGATTTCCAGCCAGGTATAACTATTTTGGTCGGCCCAGTCTGTGTAGAAGTTGCCTCTCTCAATCGAATCACAATGCAGAATCGCTTTATCAAAGGTAGCGCCAAATTGGATCGCCCAGCTTGGCTGGGTGGTGTTCAGGTCCATTTCCACGGTGAAGCTCTGGTTGGGGGCAACGATCGTGGCAGCCGGCACCAGGTTAAGCGTCCCCACCGTTGGGGTAACCGTCAGAGTCCCGGTAGGGGAAGGCGTAGGCGTGCCGGTTCCTGTAGGGGTTGGGGTGATCGTCCCCGTGCCGGTCGGGGTGCGGGTCGGCGTTTGGGTGGGTAAAGTCCCGGTAGGGGTGTGCGTGAATGTTGGGGTAACCGTCGGCGTGTAGGTAGGCACCCCGACGAAGACATTCCCGGCCAAGAGCGTTACCGGATAGGAAACCGAGAACTGCGAGCGATCATCGCCAACCTGGACGTCCGAGAGGATGATCGCTGACACCCCGTTGCCTACCGCCTGGCATGTTACCGATAAGAACACCCCACTGCCGGTGACGCCGCCAATACGACCTTGTGGATCGGGTGTGGCGGCGGCGCCCAGGATGGAGATCGAGGCGGTCGCGATTTTTCCATTGACGTTGTCGATGGCCGGCCGGGACGGCAGCATGATGGTCGAACCGCCATTCGCCGTTGCCCAGGCGCTGTAGAAGGTACCCTCGGTCACGCTGGAGCAGCTCAGCACGGCCGGGTTGAAGCTGATGGCTGCCTGGGCGCCACGCGTGGGCGAATCCGAGGAGAGCAGGATATCAAAATTCACCGCCGATCCGATCCCTGAGGCCGCAATGCTGGCGGGCGAGATGGCCATGCTGACCGCCGGGGTCGGCGTAGGTGATCCGGTTGATGTGCCGGTGGGGGTAGGCGTAGAGGAGGGCGAAGGGGAAATCGTCCCCGTGATTGTATATGTGGCCGTAGGGGTCGGCGTCCCGGTCGCAGTGCCTGTAAAGGTCGGGGAAGGGGTGATGGTGAGAGTAGGGGTACCCGCCGGCCCGGTAGGGACCACCTGCCCCAGGCAAGCATTCACCAGCGTGATGTCCAGGACATTCACCATGCCATCCTGGTTGACATCCTCGGGGATCCAACCCGGCGCCCCGGTTTCACCGAAATGGCTGCCTAACAGGGTGACATCCTGCACGTTCACAACCCCGTCTCCATTGATATCGCACTTCTGGCAGTCAGGAGCCGCAGTCGACTGCTGCTGCGGCCTCAGGTGGCCTGAAGCCAGGCGAGCTCCTTTGGAGAGGTCCGCGGGCCTGTCCGCCTGGACCGGTTGTAGAAATAGCAGATGGAATCCGACGACCAACGCGGTCAAAATGGCCATGGCTGCCAGAGATTTCAGGAACTGATTTTTATGCACCATCGCCCCCATCGGTATTAGCGCTTGGCTTTCGCAGAGCGCCCGCGCGAGAGGATCAAAAAGGCAAATAGTCCGATGAGCCCCAATCCGCCAATGCCAGCGACGCCATAGAATACGAGCGTCCCGGTATCCAGCCCACCCCCTGGCTGCGCCTGGCTGGCCTGCCCGTTGATCTCTGGAGAGCTTGCTCCGCCCAGGGCCACGGTTTCACCAGCGTCCAGAGTGGCCGCGCTCAGGTCGCCCTTCACCAACTGCGCGCCGCTCTGCACCTCAAGGTTGGCCAGCCGCGCCCAGACATTCGCCTGGTAATTGGCCAACAGCAGGTCGCTGGCGCTTTGTATAGAGGCCAGCTCGTTCGACCGGTAAAGCACCTGGAGGTGCGCCACACCTTTGGAAAAGCCGGCGGTGCGGATGCCAATGTATTTCACCGCGGTGGCGCCCAGACCGCCATTGCCCGGCTCATCCGCGAAGGCCGGTTGCAGCGCCGGCGCCTGGGGGTACTTGACGATCGCCACGCTGCCGGTCACCGGGCCGGTCCCTTCGAACTGGATCTTGACATCCGCCTTGGCGCTGGCGTCCACCAGCCCCGGCTCCTGGTTGTCGAAGCTGACGATGGTCACCAGAGAGGGGTCGACGCCGGCAAACGGCGCATAGGGCTTGGAAACCTCGAAGATGGACTGCTTTTCACCTATCAGGGTGCCATCCTCCTGGAGGATCTTGATATCCACCCCGTATTTCCCCGGTTGCAGTCCCTCTGGGTGATCCAGGCTGGAATAGGTGAAGGTTACCTGGCGAGTGAAGGTTGGGAAAACCGAAGTGCTGGTGGGGGGAAAATCCAGCATGGTCACCACTTTCCCGCTCGCATCGCTGATCGCCGCCGTGCCCTTGACGCGGTAATGCCGGTTGCCGGTATTCTTGAGGCTGGTCACGATCTGGATGGGCTTACCGGCCTCGACCGGGTCGATTTTCACCTCGCCCACCTCGCCGGTCTTGTTTATCACCGCGTTAGGCGGGGTAATGATCACCGGCACGCTGACCGCCAGGATGTTGCCCACCCCATTCTGCCCGCCGGCGGAAACCGGCGCGCTGTGGATGTAGATGATCGCATAGCGCGTATCGCTGCCCAGGTCGTGCGGCAGGTTGACCGTGGCGTCAATCTCCACCTGGCTACCCGGGTCGAGGTGGAAGCTGGTCTTGTTAAACGACTTGATCCACGTCCGCGCGGAGTACGGGCTTTGATCCGATTCGGCCGGCAGGGGGATGAACTCGCCGTTCAGGCCCTCACCAAAGCCCATCGCGTCGACAGTGATATCCATCGGCGGCGCGCCTGCCCCGCTCGAGACCAGCATCTGGTGGGTGTAGACCTGGTCCGGCTGGGCGGCCAGGTTGAGGATCGCGTTGTTTACCCCCAGGCCGCCGCTCGAGGCGGCCTGCGCCCATGCCGGAGCCGGTCTGGCCAACTGGATTACCACGCAGAACAAGATAACGATAAAGCCGGTCATTTGCAGTATTTTTTTCATAAAAGAATCCTTTCTATAGAGATGGCCGCGATGGATTCATGGAATGGCCTTTTCTCAACCCAAACCCCCTCGATCGTTTTTATCCCGAGGGGTCTTTCCAGTAGCGTGCTCATTCAATTTTGTTCCATTGGGGCGGGCGGAATAGCCCGCCCCAATGTCTTGCCACTTACGGGTGATCTCTACCGAAGAGATTGAGAATTTTCAGATTACGCAGTGACGAAGCCGTTCCAGGTCAGGATGATGTGATAGGTCTCGCCAGCGGGCAGCAGCGCATCGCCGTAGGTCAGGGACTGGGCATAGGTCAGCGCGAAGTTCTGGCCGGCGTTGTTAGCGCCCTGGCCCGCGACGCCGCCGGTGAGCAGCATGGCATGGCCTTCAGTCGCGGCAGGATTACCAGCGGCGGTGACGGTCAGCTTGCTGGCCAGCTTGTGGCCGCTGGCGACGAAGGCGGTGCCGTTCCACTCGGCCATATTCCAGGCGTTGCCGGCGTTATCGGTCACATCGACTTCGTAGCTGGTATTGCACTTGACGTTCATGTTGCCGGAGGCGGAGTTAGCGCCCAGCGCGAGCGAGCCGAAGTTGACCGCGGTATCCGGCGTGATCAGGATAAAGGCGCCGAAGGTGGCGTCGATCGCGGTGCTGCCGGAGGAGGACACCGGGCTGTAGGTGTTGTAGACCGAGGTGCTGAAAGAAGCGATGGAAGCGGTCACCTTGGCGGACTGCTGTCCGGCAACCATTGCCATGGCAACGGTGAACTGCTGGGTGGTGTTGGCGGGAATGGCAGCCAGAGGAACGTTGGTGCTGGCGGGGGTGGCGTTGCCATCGGTGGTCACGACGAGCGTATCAGGATCCGAGGCGGAGCCACCCTGGTTGGCGACGGTCACGATGGCGTTGAAGATGCTGCCCGGAGGAGTGCCGCCGTTGGGCTGGAAGGCCACGCTCTGGACGACCAGGCGGGGGGCCTGCCCGACGTACTGGGTGAAGCCGGGGAAGGTGTAGTTGTTGGCAGCATAAGCGTGGCTGTTGACGTCGGAGAAGATGACGCCCGAGACGGTGACGGTGGACTTGCCATTGGCAACCGCGTGGAAGTTCAGGGTGGCGATGTTGTTGGTGGTGGTATTCGAGCCGGTGCCGGTATTGTAGCAGCCCTGGCCCCCGGGGATGCCCAGGCCGGCGACCGAGTAGTTGGTCATGGTGCCGGCGGCGTGGCTGATGGTGGGGGCGTTGAGGAAGTCTGATGTGGCGAGCGAGCAGGTGGTGAAGTAGGTGCCCTTGGTGACGCTGGTCAGGTCGAGGACGGCCGGGTTCCAGCTCAGGTTGAACTGCAGACCGGTCAATGGTTCAACCGAGTTGTTGGCCAGCAACACCGGGATGGTGATGTTATCACCGGCGTTGACCGTGCCGGAAGGCAACGTATAGGAGACGACGATATCACCGGCGGCGGCGAAGGCGGGCATGGCGAAGCCCAGCAGGCCGACCAGCATAGTGAATATAACGAGGATTGGGAAGGTTTTGCGTGCGGACATTTCTACATTTCTCCTTAAAGAATTAATCCTTTGACAACAATTTTTCAATTCAGGCCTGCGCCCGGCGACAGCAGCTTGAAGAGCAGTCTATTCATTTGCTACCAGCAAGGTCTATTCAATTTTCGTCGCTGCCAGCCGGCAATGACCTGTAATGAATGGTAAGGATGATTCTTACCAGGTATGGCCGAAGTTCGGGCCAAAGGTGGTGATATCGAGCACGTTGACCTGCGCATCGAAGTTCACATCACCGCGCACCCAACCGCGCACGTTGGGGTAGCTCGGGTCGCCGGAGGCGGGAGCAGTCTGGCCGAAGAAGGAACCGATGCCGGTTACGTCCAGCACATTGGCGGAGTGGTCGGCATTGACGTCCCAATCAGGAGCAGGCGCGGACATGGTCACACCGGAGGGCTGGGTCAAAGCGGGGCTGGCGTCAAACGCGGCGACGAAGCCCTGCTTCTTGATGTTGCCCTGGCCGGCAGCGCTGAGCAGGAAGTTGGCCAGGTCGACGGTGGCCTGCTTGGAGGTCCCGGCTTTATAGTAGTAGTGCAGCGGGCGGCTGAAGGGGTAGGAGCTGTTGGCGACGTTGCCGTAGGTGGGCATAACGCCAGGCTTGGGGCCGACCAGCGAGCCGCCCAGGGCAGAATAGCCAGGGGAGAGGGCCACCGGAATCTGGGCGGTCAAGGAGTTGTCGAAGATCATGCCGGTGTAGCCCATGTAGCTGGGGTTGTTTTTTATCAGGTTCTCGACATCGGCGTTGGCAGTCTGGCGGGCAACACCGCTGGCGGTAACTTCCAGGCCCTCATCGGTCGTGGTAATCTGCGGGTTGAAGTCCAGGAAGGCGCTGCGTGTGCCGGAGGAGGTCGGCGAGGAGATGCGGGAGACCGGGACGATGTTGTCGGTGCCGCAGCCGGGGAAGAACTCTTGCCACTGGTGTTGGACGCGGGCGCCAACCGGCTCAGTGGGTGGGGTGGGCACTGAAGTGGTGCCTTCGCCGTTATAGGTCATACCGCCCCAGATGGCCGCTATCATGTTTGAGGTGATCGACACAGAACCGATGCAGGCCACCTTGGTCTGGGAGACCAGGATGGTGATGCCGTCTTTGGCGATCTGAGCGTCCGCAAGCTGGGCGCAGGTGAGCGCGCCGGCTGCATTGTTCGAGGTCAGACCACCTTCGGTGAAGTTGGCGTTGGTGACGCCGTGCTCATCCTTGGTCACGCCAGTGGAGCAGGGTGAAGATGAAAGGCCAACATCGATGGGCTCGTTGGGGCCGCCGTTACCGGAAGCAATCGGCACCTGGGAGATTAGAGCGGTGCGGCCGTGGCCGGAGCCGTTGCCGTTGCCGTTGTCATACCCGACGTTCTCGCCGGGGAAAGCGGCCGGGAACTGGTTCGCGGCTATTTCGATGATGGGGAAAAGTGTGGTTGAGCCATCGGTATTCACCCAGGATGAGCCGGTGTTCCGGTTGTCGCCACGCTGGGCAGCGCTGGCGATCGCCAGCGGGATGAGGGTTACGATCATGATGATCGCGAACGCCCGCATCAGTTTCTTGGAATTCATGCGAAACATAAAAAATCCCTCCTTCATATGATTCTGTGCCTGCAGGCACAGGTTTACAGCCAAAAAGGACTTACACGAAATCACCCGGGTACATGAAAGAGTTTAGCAACTTTGTTTTCAAAAAACATCACGGAAAAACAGTAGTTTTTGTTAGGAGTCTGTTAAGCGCGTTAATGCGAATTTAACGTAATATTTATTTTGGGTTTATGCCGTTTTTACGCCTAAACCAAATCCTGAAACAAAACAGCAGGGAGAGATCCGATCGGTGGATCTCTCCCTGCTGTGATGGATAGATTACCAGGTTCGTCCCCAGTTCAGGCCGATGGCGCTCACGTCCAGCACGTTGATCCCCCCATCGGAGTTGACGTCCTCCGGGATCCAACCCGCCGGGCCCGTCTCGCCAAAATGTGCGCCGAGCCGGGTGATGTCGAGGACGTTCACCACATGATCCCCGTTGATATCCCAGGGCGGCCGGTTGGCCAGCACAGTCAGGCTGTGCATTAATCCTGCGGAAACCCTGGATCCATTATTCACATTCTGAGGCAAATCGATCTGTCCTTGGGTATCGAGCCCCCAGGCCGCCAGAGTTCCATCGCGAAACACAGCCAGGCTGTGGTAGCCGCCTGCGGCGATGGCGCGCACCGGCCCGCTCAACACGGTCACCTGCACCGGTCTGGACGCATCGGTAGTCGTGCCATCGCCCAGCTCGCCATCTACATTGCGTCCCCACGCCCAGACGGTGCCGTCGCTTTTTAACGCCAGGCTGTGCCCCACGCCGGCTGCAATCGCCACCACGTTGAAGAGTCTCGGCACCAGGGCTGGCACCGGGTGGGGATCCCCATCTGCCGTCCCCAGCCCGAGCTGGCCGATCGAGTTGTCGCCCCAGGTCCAGACCGTCCCGTCGTTGATGAGCGCCACGGAATGGTCGTAACCGGCAGCCACCGCGACGACATTATTCACAACTGGAACCTGGATTGGGGTCGGGTTGTAATACGGGACTGTTCCGCCGGCGTTCGGCCCCAATACCATTCCGGGATATGAACCCACCTTAAAATCACTTGGCAAGGATAATGCTGGCGGAGGATCCAGGACAAACCTTGGGCTGGGCGCATCCGCAATGTTTTGAACGGAGCTGGCTCCGAGGCTCGCGCCTCCTATGCTCAACCCCAACTGCCCCATATTGTTCAATCCCCAGGCCCACACCGACCCATCGGTGAGTGCCGCCAGGCTGTGGCCGTACCCGCCAGCGATCGCTCGGGTAAATCCGTTGCCATTTGGCCCTAAACCTGCCACCTGCTTGGGCAGGAAGCTGTCCGAGGTGCTGCCGTCGCCGAGCTGCCCCTGGGCATTTCTTCCCCACACCCATACCTTGCCATCGTCGCGGATCACCAGGCTGTGATAGGCTCCCGCCGCGATGGCCGTCACCTTATCCAGACCCCCAACCGGAGCCGGGTCGGGATGCGCCCCCAAATCCGAGCCGCCATTTCCGAGCTGCCCGGAATCATTTCCTCCCCAGGTCCATACCGTGCCATCCACCTTCAGGGCCAGATTATGATAGTACCCCGCGGCGATGGCGTTATCGTTGGCAAAATCGGCGGGGACATTCGTCTGCCCCTCGGCGTTGTAACCCCATGCCAGCACATCCGGAAGCGGGTTGTCCGCAATGGCGGGAGATACTAATCCCAGGAGAATGATCAAGACACACAATGAAATGAAAATTCTTTTGAACATTCTCAACCTTCTCCTATCCCGTATAGATGGCACTAATCCGTCTCGCCGAAGTGGCTGCCCAGGTTGCTCACATCCAGCACGTTCACCACCCCATCCCGGTTGATATCCCCGGGGATGGCGCCCGGTGCGCCGGTCTGGCCAAAATGCTGTCCGAGGATGGTCACATCCAAGACATTAATAACGTGATCGCAGTTTAAATCCCAGGGGAGGCAGGTGGCCGCTGCCAGGCTGAACCCACCGCCGGCCGCCAGGGTCACCCCTCCAATCGGTAAAGAAGACTGAACGGGGCTGTTGCGCCGGGTCTGCGTTCCATCCCCGAGCTGGCCAAAGGTATTATCTCCCCAGGCCCATACCGTTTGATCCGACTTGAGCGCCAGGCTGTGCTCCCCCCCACCAACAACCGCGACAACGCCAAACAAACTTTGCACCTGGACCGGGACGCTGCTACTGCTGTTCGCGCCGTTTCCCAGTTGGCCGTAATCTCCCCGGCCCCAGGCCCATAGGGTGCCATCGGCCTTCAAAGCCAGGCTGATATCATAACCACAGGCGATGGATTTTACGTCGCTCAGCCCGCTGACCTGGACTGGGGAGTTACGGTCGCTCGTTGAGCCATCGCCCAGTTGACCGTAGCGGTTGCGGCCCCAGGCCCACAGCGTGCCGTCCGCGGCCAAGGCCAGGCTGTGCTGATATCCTGCTGCAACCATGGTGATGGTTTTTCCAGAGAGCCCGCTGATCGGCGCAGGCAGGTGGTGGTCGCTATGGGTGCCATCTCCGAGCTGGCCATAGAAGTTCGATCCCCAGGCTACCACGCTGCCATCATTTTTGGCAGCCAGGCTGAATTCCCCGCCCCCGGCGACGCTGACCACCCCGGTCAAATTCTGGATGGAATACGGCGTATTCCGGTTATTTGTGAAGCCATCTCCGAGCTGCCCGGCAGAATTCCAGCCCCAGGCGGCCACCGTCCCATCCGCTTTGATCGCCAGGCTGTGGTTGTACCCGGCTGCAATCGCAGTTACATTACTCAGACCAGCTACTGGTACCGGTGAGGATTGGTTGTTGTTTCCGCCATCCCCCAACTGGCCATACAGATCCGACCCCCAGGCCGACACCGTTCCGTCGCTCTGCAATGCCAGGCTGTGGGCCGCACCAGCCGCGGTGCTCAGCAGGTTCGCGCTAAATACAGGGCCTGCGGTGGGCTCGGTTTGCATGGTGGTGGTCCCATCCCCCAGTTGCCCGGCGGAGTTATCTCCCCAACTATAAAAGCTTCCTCCCGCTCTCACCGGGCTCTCCGACAGGAAGCCGATTCCTACCCACAGGAGTACGCTCAAGCTAATCTTGAATAATAAGCCTTGCATGCGGTTCATTTGCGCATTCGTCCTTTACCATACTGCAAACAATCGACTTGCTTTGTAAACCATTCTGTGTCCCTCCAGTCTGACAATTTTGAATTGAATGGCAGCCAGGTTTTCAAACCGCTCCAAACAAAATATGGAGCGTATATCAATAGGGAACCGTTAGAATCGCTACGAATCACCGGCGCTCGTAAAAAACGCCGAAACATAGTTTCAATCACCCCCATGCAAGCTTCGAGACGACGAGACTTATCATTACTTATCGATGGATGACGTTACAGAGTTATCAGATACATCCTAACAAAAATGCAAGGCCGAGTCATCACGGAAAACCGGTAGATTCGATTAACAATCTGATTAACAAATTAATCTGATTAACGGTTTTCCATTACGATAGACCAGGAACGAGGCGAATCTTGTTTTAATTCTCGACTTTTGCAGCTTAATAATTGAATAGCCAAACTATCGCAGAAAGGGCTCTTTCGCTGTCCAGGGCTGATCTCAAGCAATACCCGATCCGCCCCACCTGTGTCATACCAGGTGAGGCAGCAACCGCCTACCAGCCAAC
>DATKLX010000143.1:0-52423 GCA_035542155.1 Anaerolineaceae bacterium | reverse complement strand
TTAAAATGGCTAATTCTTCTTGGCAAACTGAGCGACTGACCAGTCGAGATTTTCGACCGGTGGTAGACATGCCTGTTCATCCCTTTTGCCTTTGGTTTGCCAACAGTATCTTTAAGAAAGCCATATTTGACGGATGTTATTTTGCCTTCTAATGTAGTATCCTGATTCACATGGGGGCTTCGCCCCTACCCAATCTTAGAACCTATCCGAAACGGTTTTGTTTCGATTTGTTTCACCGGGGAACGAATACCCTACCGGCGCGGAGCATGGGAGCGAGGCAATCAGCAATCCCCCATCTCTCGGTTCTCCTCTTTTCCCAATGCTATAATCTATTATGGAGGGAAAAACACCCATGCAAATACTCGATTCCCAGCAGGAGGCCATCCTGCACGAGGAGCGCAAAGCCCTCAACGACCTGCGCGTGGCCCTGGTCCAGTTTGGCGCCTCGCCGGAAGACGCGGACACGCTCGGCGATTCGATTGCCCAGCTCGACGAGCTCTTCCTGCTCGTCATCGTCGGCGAGTTCAACTCGGGGAAGAGCTCGTTCATCAACGCGCTGCTCGGGCAGCGCCTGCTGGCCGAGGGGGTCACCCCTACGACCACCCAGATCCAGGTGCTGCGCTACGGGGAGAGCCAGGGCCGGGCGGTGGTCAGCGAGCACCAGCACGAGATCACCCTCCCCGCCGAGCTGCTCGAAGAGATCAGCATCGTCGACACCCCGGGGACCAACGCGATCATCCGCGAGCACGAGACAATCACCGCGCAGTTCGTCCCCCGCGCCGACCTGGTTCTTTTCATCACTTCCGCCGACCGGCCCTTCACCGAGAGCGAGCGCTTGTTCCTCGCCCAGATCCGCGATTGGGGCAAGAAGATCGTCCTGGTGATCAACAAGGTCGACATCCTCCAGACTCAGGCCGACCAGGAGGAGGTGCGCGGCTACGTCGGCGAGAACGCCCGCGATTTGCTGGGCACCACGCCGGATATCTTCCTGGTCAGCGCGCGCAACGCCCTGCAGGCCAAGCAAGGCCACCCGCAGCTCTGGGCAGAGAGCGGCTTCGAGCCCCTCGAAACTTATATCCACGACCGGTTGGACGAGAAAGGCCGCCTGCAGCTCAAGCTGCTCTCGCCGCTGGGCACCGGCCTTAACCTGGCCCGCCGTTACCAGGAGATCACCGCCGGCCGGCTGGCCACGCTCGACAAGGACTTCCAGATGCTCGCCGACGTGGACCGCCAGCTTGCCATCTACGCCGAGGATCTCTGGCGCGACTTCCGCTTCCGCCTCTCCGACGTGGAGAACGCCCTCCTCGAGATGGAGCAGCGCGGCGACCTGTTTTTCGAAGACACCTTCCGTCTGGCGCGCGTCTTCGACCTGACGAGCAAGGAACGCATCCAGCGCGAGTTCGAGCAGAAAGTGGTTGCTGACGCACCCCAGCGCATCGAGGCCAAGGTCAACGAGATCATTGACTGGCTGGTCGAGGCCCAGCTCCACCAGTGGCAGGCGGTGATCCAGCACATCTCCGAGCGGCGCAAAGAGTACCAGGAGCGCATCATCGGCGACGCCGGGGTGGGCAGCTTCAACTACGACCGCGAGCGGATCATCGAGGCCGTGGGGCGCGACGCGCGCCGGGTGGTCGACACCTTCGACCGCGGCCGAGAGGCCAAGATCATCGCCGATGGAGCCCAGGCGACTGTGGCCACCTCGCTGGCAATCGAGATCAGCGCGGTGGGCATCGGGGCGCTGGTCACTGCCCTGGCGACCTCTGTCACGGTGGATATCACGGGCATCGTCTCGGCCAGCCTGATCGCAGCGCTGGGGCTGTTCGTCATCCCGGCCCGCCGCGTGCGGGCCAAAAAGGACCTCAACACGAAGGTCAGGGATATGCGCGAGCGCCTGGTCCAGTCGCTGACCGATTCTTTCAACAAGGAGCTGGCTCGCAGCCAGGAGCAGATCCACGAGGCGATCGCGCCGTATTCGCGATTTATCCGCGCCGAAAACGGTAAGCTCAAAGACACCCAATCTGTACTCGATCGACTGATGAAAGAGCTAGAGCGCCTGAAGGGCTCGATCGAGGATCTCTAAGAGCTTACCAGGCAAAGGATCCAGACCTCCATAGTCGAGACCTGGCCAACCAGAAAGCGGACCATCTCCTCCCCCCAGACCTGCGGATCAGGCCAGGTCGGGGAAGGAGCTGGGTTGGCCGGACCGGTCCAGCAGGCGGGCGCGGACTGTCATGAGCAGCGCAGCCCCGATCAGGATGAGCATCAGGGCGGGATAGTTGCTGTTGAGCCAGATGGTGTGCTCATCGTGGAGGAAGAGGGTGTAGCAGAGAGAGAACGAGATCAGAAAGATCAGCCCGGCCTGCACAACGCGCCACGAGCGCGGCCCCGGCGTATCCAGGTCCAGGGAATTCAGAAAGCAGGCGGCGGGGGCCAGCAAGATCGCCAGCTTGTAATCGTGGCTGGTCGAAGGGATGACCAGCATCCCTATTGCGCAGGCCAGGACCAGGTAGGGGTTGGCTGCGGAAAGCCTCCGCCGGTAGGCGCGCAGCCAGATCAGGCCTAAAAACAAGAAGTAGACGCAGAAGAGGGCGTATTGGAGCGGACCCACGAGCGAGTCTTCCCCCGGCATTTGCGGCCGCAGCTCTTTGAGCAGCTCGCCGACGAAGGAGTGCGTCGAATGGTTACCCGACCAGTTGTAGGTGGGGTTGGCCATTTCCGCGGTGATGTGGCTGAGAAACCCGAGGGCCGGGGTTGGGCCCAGGACCAGCAGGCCGGCGGCGTTGGCGAGGAGGAGCAGGGCCCAGCGGCGGAGGTTGCCCCACCAGTCCGACCAGTCGCTGACGAAGGTGATGATAAAGATCAGGGGGTAAACCTTGAGCTGGACTGAGATCACAAACAGCGCGTAAGCCAGCCAGCGCAGGCGAGGTTGGCGATGATACAGGTACACCGAGGTGAAGAGGACCAGCGCCACGACCAGGTCGTCCTGGCCACGCTCGAGCTGGAACAGGAACGGGTACGAAAACAGGCCCGCGACGAGGAGCAGGACCAGGGTGGGGCTGAGCTTCCGCTCGCGGCTGTACAGCAGGGGAAAGCCGACCATGAGGACCGCAAAGCAGATATAGTTTTCAATCGTCGTGAGGTTATAGCCCTGCAGGAACGGGAGCGAGGAGAGCGGCAGGTAAAACAGGGTCGCCAACGGGGGATACAGGTTATCCCGGACGGTATAGGGATTTCCCGTGGCCAGGAGAGCTCTCGGGAATTCCAGGTTGGCGCGTAAATCCTCGCCGATCGGGTTCACCGCAGGAAAGGAGGTATAGATCTGGATGACTTCTTCATCCAGGAAGGTGTTGCGGAGAAAGGTGAGCGCGAAGGCGGCTAAAAAGGCGAGTAAGAGCCAGACGGCCACCGGCTGGGCGAGGATCGCATCCACCCGGGAAGAAATCCAGTTGGAAGGACGGGCTGGTGTGGCCGGGCCTGGACCGGAGGGTTTGGTTTTGATCGCAGACATAAGCAGTTGTTCCATCCGTAGAGAGATGCCGATCTGGAGACGCCGGTCACATTATAACTGAAATCTGGAGCCGCACGCGAGCCGCAGGGTGGATCGACCCTCCCTTTGGTCGCAGGTCGACCCCTACGCGTTGGCGCGGGTGGATGAGTACGAGACCCCCACCTCGGTCCCCCCCAATATCCGGAGAGCAAGGATTTTGGGACAGGGCAGGAAGTGCATTTACAAACGATAGACCCGCGCTTCCCAGGGGCGGAGGGAGAAGCGGCGGAGACCGGCGCCAGGGTCGACTGGATAGTTGGCGATGAGCAGCTCGGGGGTCGAAACGGGGATGCCGGCGGGGAGGTCGAAGATGGGTTTCTCGTTGCTGAAGTTGAGCGCCACCAGAAGGCGCTCGCCCTGCCAGGCGCGGGTGTAGGCGTAGATCTGCTCGTGATCGGGGAGGAGGAGCTCGTAGCTGCCGTAGACGAAGATGGGGTGCTGGCGGCGAAGGCGGATGAGCCGCTGGTAGTAGTGGAAGACCGAATCGGGGTCGGCGAGGGAACGGCGGACGTTGATCTGCAGGTAGTTGGGGTTGACCTTGATCCACGGGTCGCTGCGGGTAAAGCCCGCCTGGGGGGAGTCGTCCCACTGCATGGGGGTGCGGGCGTTGTCGCGGCTCACGGCGTGGAGGAAGGCGAGCATGGCCTGTGGGCCGGCGCCGCGCTCGTCGACGGCCTCGTGGTACATATTGATGGTCTCGATGTCGCGGTAGTCGGCGATGGAATCGAAGGCGACGTTGGTCATGCCGATCTCTTCGCCCTGGTAGATGTAGGGAGTGCCCTGGAGAGTGTGGAGGAAGGTGGCGAGCAGCTTGGCCGACTGGACGCGGTAGGCGCCGTCGTCGCCGAAACGCGAGACGGAGCGCGGCTGGTCGTGGTTGGAGAGATAGAGGCTGTTCCAGCCTTTACCATCCAGGGTTTTCTGCCAGCGGGTTATGACCTGTTTCAGCTCGAGGAGGCGAACCGGCCTGACCTGCGGGACGGCCGCGCCGCTGAAGTATTTCTCCAGGCCGACGTGCTCGAACTGGAAAACCATATTCAGCACACCGGTCCTTTCGTTGGTGAGGGCGACGGCGTCCTGGGCGGTGACCTGGGGTGTTTCGCCCACCGTAAGGATGTCGTATTTGGAAAGAACCTCGCGCTTCATCTCCTGGAGGTACTCCATCAACCGAGGACCGTTGATATAGTACGCACTGCCGTCCTGGTAGGGGTTGGCGTTCACGGGCGGGACAGAGGACAGGCCGGGCGTTTTGGAGATCATGTTGATCACGTCCATGCGGAAGCCGTCGACGCCTTTCTTCAGCCACCAGTGCATCATGTCGTAGACCTCGCTGCGGACTTTGGGGTTCTCCCAGTTGAGGTCGGGCTGCTTTTTGGAGAAGAGATGGAGATAAAACTCGCCGGTGGCGGGGTCGAGCTGCCAGGCCGAGCCGCTGAAGTAAGACGCCCAATTATTGGGCTCGCGGCCGTCTTTACCCGGGCGCCAGATGTAATAGTCGCGGTAGGGGTTGTCTTTCGATTTGCGCGACTCCTGGAACCAGGGGTGTTCGTCGGAGGTGTGGTTGACGACCAGGTCCATGATGAGCTTGATACCGCGGGCGTGCATGCCGGCGAGCATCTCTTCCCAATCGGCGAGCGTGCCGAACTCGGGCAGGATGGCGCGGTAGTCACTGATATCGTAGCCGTTGTCGTCGTTTGGGGATTGATATACCGGCGAGAGCCAGACGACGTCCGCGCCGAGCTCTTTAAGGTAGTCGAGCTTGCCGATGATCCCGCGCAGGTCGCCAATGCCGTCGCCGTTGGAATCGGCGAAGGAGCGGGGGTAGATCTGGTAGACGACAGTTTCTTTCCACCAACGACGGGACATGAGGAGTATCTCCTGAGAGCAAGATGGGAGTATTGTAGCGGAAATTTACGAATTATTTCACCTGGATGGTCAGCCCAACGATATTGAAGAGATCCCCATTCTGGTTCACAAGCGCCCAGAAGCTGTGATAGGATCCTGAATGGGCGTCGTCCGGCACTTTCATGTCGACCGACAGCTCGAGAGTTTCTCCCGGGTTCACTTTTCCCGGAAAGGCGATTCGGGTCTTGGAGCCTAGAGGGTCGCCTCCGTACAGGATGAAAGCATAATCGGTTGTCCAGGTGGTATTGGCGACATTTTTCCACGTCCAGGACATGGTAAAAGAATGCCCCGGATCCATCAACTGATTTTCGATGTTGGCTTTGGAGATGAGCTGAGCCTTATCGAACACGACTCTCTGCGTACTGGCTGAAGACGGAGAACTGGTTGGACTGGGCTGGGGGGTGGAGCCTGGGGCGCCTTGGGTTTCGGTCGCTGAGATTTCCGCTGTTGGAGAGGGGGGCTGTGTGGCTGTGGATTCCGGGGTTGACGTGGGAACCACTGTCGCGGACGGGGCGACGGTCGCCGCCACCTGTGTGCTGGTAGGCGGCAAGGCTGCGGCGGTGGTGGGGGTAGGCGGTGGGGCGGGTTGGGGGGTGCAGGCAGCCAGAGATAAGAAAACGAGCCCGGTGAGCAGCTTGACCAGGCTCGACTTGGAAATTGTATGCATATAGTCCCTCCGAAAACTGATCCATTGACACGGTTTTCCAATCCGGTCAATAGGCCAAACCGAATATTCCGATGTATTCATGATTATATTCTTCTATTGTGAGAGGCAGATGACGGGGGCGACGAAGAGTCATCATGTGAACACAAGCTCAAGGTTGCGTTACGCGTTTGCCAAGGTGGGCCGGGCGCAGAACACTCCTTTTCATGGTGTGCTTGGAGATTGCTTCGTCACCCCCTGAAGAGCGCCAGGGGGTTCGTTGCGATGATTATCAGCCCGCCGACCGTAGGGAGTGCGGGCTTCGGAGGGGTTGGCGCGCCAGTCCCCGACCGAAGGGAGGGGGGCGGCTTGAGCCGCCGGGCCGCTTGCGTGCGGATGGGGTTCGGGATACAGGGTTGCGGGGCGACAGGGATCGAAGCTCGTTAATATGTTTTTGATTGAACGAAAAAGAATTCTTAATGTACCTTGATGACGTCTTAACACGGAGTTACTAATATGAAAGATGTGAGTTCAGTTCTACATGGATATTCAAGGCTGCGCCCGCATCAGCGATAAGATTGCAAGGTTGGCCACAATCTATAAGCGCCAACCGCTTCGGGCCACAAAATGGTCGAAGGGTAGAAGAAGATATGGGCAAGAATATTCTGTTTATCTGCGGCACGTTTAACCAAACGACCCAGATGCATGCCATCGCGCGCGAGCTGCCCGAGCACCATTGTTTCTTCACCCCTTTCTACCTGGAAGGATTCACGAGAATCCTGCACCGCCTGGGCCTCCTGGAATATACCGCAGTGGGCGGCAAACTGGCCCGCAACATTGACCGCTACCTGGCCGGGCAACGCCTGTCCGTAGACCCAGGCGGCAAGCGGGACGATTACGACCTGGTGGTGATGTGCACCGATCTGCTGGTGCAAAAGAACCTTCGCGGCAAGCGCCTGCTGCTGGTGCAGGAGGGGATGACCGAGCCGGAAGGCCTGCGCTACGCCGGAGTGCGCCTGTTAGGACTGCCGCGCTATCTCGCCAATACTGCCTCATTCGGCCTCTCGAACGCCTATCACCGGTTCTGCGTGGCTTCCCCCGGCTACCGTGACCTGTTCATTCGCAAGGGCATCCCGCCTGAAAAATTGGTGGTGACCGGCATTCCCAACTTCGACAACGTGGCCTCTTTCTTGAAGAACGATTTTCCTTACCACGATTACCTGCTGGCAGCTACTTCACCGACCCGCGAGACCTTCCAGCGCGACGACCGCTGGGGCTTCATCCAGCAGGTCATGGAGATCGCCAATGGCAGGCAGGTGATCTTCAAACTGCACCCGGCGGAGAACGAACGCCGCTCGCGGCGTGAAATCGAGCGGTTCGCCCCAGGAGCGCTGGTGATGCAAGAGGGCAATATCAATGCAATGATTGCCAACTGCGCTGTGCTGGTCACGCAATTTTCAACGGTGACCTATATCGGCCTCGCGCTGGGGAAAAAGGTGTTCTCCTACCTGGACCTGGAGGAGCTTAGCCGGCTGATGCCGGTGCAGAACGGGGGCACCTCGGCCAGGCTCATCGCCGATGAATGCCGCAGCCTGCTGGCGGCCCCGCTACGCGTTTCGGCCGCGGCGCTGCCCCGCACGGGCTGGTTCACCGGAAGGATTCAATCGCGGTGGCTGCGCCGGCCGCGCTTGAGCAGGCTGGAGCGCGCCTGAGCACGGAATGGCGAAAAATCGATCGAGGCCAGGTCAAACCGGCGGCCAGGCGGGTCGATCTTCTCTGCGGTCGACCCCTACGGGTAGAAGGATGGACGATCCATGCGCAAGCGAGGATGCATGCGCCACATCGATACCGTATGGTTTTTTTCTATCCGCGAACGAAATAGATTCCCGCTACGATCACGCCGATCACGACGACGACGAGGCGCAGGGTGGAGGGTTGGATCCGTCCGGCCAGGCGCCCGCCAAGCGAGCCGCCAGCCAGGGCGCAGACGGCCATGATCAGGGCAACGCTCCATACCACCTTCCCGGAGAAGAGGAAGAGCGACGCCGCGGCGATATTGGTGGCAAAGGCGAGCATCTGCTTGACCGCATTGAGGCGAGTCAGAGATTCGTTCCAGAAGAGACCCAGGGTCGCGAGGATGATCACGCTCAGCCCGGCGCCGAAGTAGCCGCCGTAGATTGAGGCGAGGAAAATGGGGAGCGTGCCCCCGACGGTCAGGTCGGCCGGCGAGGCACCGGCTTTTGCCGCGCGGCGCACCAGCCAGGCGCGGACGGAGTCGGAGACGGCCAGAAGCAGCGAGGCGAACAGGATCAGGTAGGGGACGAGCTGGCGGAAGAGCTTTTCGCTGGAGCTGAGCAAGAGCAGCCCACCGACCAGGCCGCCGATCACCGCGGCGGGGACGTAGAGCCAGAGGGGCTTTCGGTTGGCTGGGAGATCCTTGAGTTGGGCCAGGGTCGCGCCGAGGTAGCCGGGGACGAGGGCGACGGTGTTGGTCACGTTAGCCTCCACGGCGGGGATGCCCAGCCAGGTCAGGGTGGGAAAGGAAATGAGGGTGCCGCCGCCAGCCAGGGCGTTCACCAGGCCAGCGGCCATGGCTGCCAGGCCGATCAGGACGTATTGGTAAAGGAGCATCGATGGGGATCCTTTGGAGGAGTCGAGAACCGAAAGGAAGTGACTAAGTCAACAAGTTGCTCAGGCACGTAGGGGCGAGCTATTTATTCGGCTCAGCCCATGTCAAACGGGCGCAAAGGTGCCTTTCTTCCTCAGCAATCCGAGGGGCCGGGGAGCCAGCCGGTAGCGGCTGCCCAGACTTCGGCGGCGCTGAAGATGATATCGCAGACGGGGTCTTTGATGTCGTAATAGGCGACAACATCGCCGGCATGATAGCGGGCCAGGGCTGTTTTGACCCGTGCGTAGGCTTCGGCGGCGGCCGGGTTCGCGCGCAGGTAGTCGCGGAAGAGGAGGGGATAGCGCTGGTTGGGCCGCCCGGCGACTCGCACGTGGACGTTGGTCAGGCGCTGGTTTTCCGGGGGCTTGAAGATCCATTTCCCCCATTCATCAGGATGGGATGGTTCTCCCGGCGGGACGTGATCCTGGGTGATCCCTTCCAGGCGCTCATATCCTGCGCGGTTGAGGGCGCGCTCGACCGCTTCGGTGAGGCCGGGCACAGTGACCTGGATGTCGATGCGGTCCTTGGCAGCCAGCCCGGGTACGGCCGTCGAACCGATGTGGTCGATGCGCAGGGCCAGGTCGCCGAGGGCCTGGCGCAGGGGCCTGGCGATGGTGAGGAATTCTTCTGGCCAGATGGGTTGGTAGGGGACGATCGAGATCATGAAGCCTCGCAAAAAAAAGTCGAGAATCGAGAACAGCGAGGTAATTTTACCGTGAATCTGATCGTATTCCGCAACTTTTTTTCATGCTCGACTGGTTGATTCGATAGGACGGATGAACACCTCGTGCACCGCTAAAAGGATTTTTTATCGGACTCGTTTTCCTGGCTTATTCTTCAGTTTCCCCGATTTCCCGGCAGATGGTTTCGAGCAGCTCGATGGCCTGTTTGGTGATCTCCCAGCGCACCCAGTTCATGACGAAACCGATACCGATGCCGATGTCGACCGCGATGATTAAATACAGAAACCGACCCCGCAGCCCACTTAACAATCCCATACCAATGGTAATGGCGATGGAGAGAAAGAACACGAGCCCCGTTACCAGCACGTCTCGCTGCCCTGCGGAGCGGCGAATTTTTAAAGTGGATAATTCTGCCTGGATCGGATCAGAGTTGGCGCGCATATCCTATATATTATAGTAAGATTTAAGGAAGTCTGGAAGAAAATTATAATAATTTAAAGGGGAACAATGCACACGGAATCCTTTCGCAGGCGCTTAAAGCAAGGCGTTCCGTTGATCGGGACGCTGGTCACGCTGCCCGTGGTGGAAGTCGCCGAGATTCTGATCGGGGCCGGCTTCGACTGGCTGTTTGTCGACCTGGAGCATTCGCCGCTGGACGTGCGGGATGCCCAGGCGATCCTGCAGGCGGTCGATCGCGAGGTAGACTGCATCCTGCGCGTCCCGCTCAACGATGAGGTCTGGATCAAGAAAGCGCTGGACACCGGCGCGGCGGGGATCATTGTCCCCCAGGTCAACAGCGCGGAAGAGGCGCGGCGCGCGGTGCGCTTCAGCAAATATCCGCCGCAGGGGATGCGCAGCGTGGGGCTGGCGCGAGTTCACGGATACGAGCCGCGGCTCGGGGAATACGTCGCGCGAGCGAATGCGGAAACGGCGGTAATCGTGCAGGTCGAGCACACCGCGGCGGTGCAGAATGCGGCGGAGATCGCCGCGGTGGTGGGGGTCGATGCGCTGCTGGTCGGGCCGTACGATCTTTCGGCCAGCATGGGGAAGATCGGGCAGGTCGAGGATGCGGAGGTGCAGGCGGCGGTGGAGCGGGTCCGCCGGGTGTGCCTGGAGGTGGAGATGCCGCTGGGGATTTATACCGTGTCGCCAGAGGTGGCGAGGCGGTACGTGGAGCAGGGTTATCGCCTGGTCGTGGTCAGCAGCGATATGCTGATGCTGGCGCGGGCGGCGGGGGAGGTGGTGAGGGGGGTGAAGGGGGGATAGAAAGAAGAGAACAGTGAATAGAAAACGGAGAACAGTCACGCAGGAAACCGTTCTCTGTTTTCTGTTCTCTAATCACTTCAATAGACCGGCATCTTGGGGTCAACCTCTTTGGCCCAGGCGTTGATGCCGCCTTTGAGGTTCTTGACTTTTTTGAACCCGGCGCTGACCAGCAGCTCGAGGGCGCGGGCCGAGCGCGTGCCGCCCTTGCAGAAGACGACCATGTCGCGGGCCGAGTCGAGCTCGGGGAGGCGCGAGGCGAGGCTGCCGAGAGGGATGTTGACCTCCTTGGGCAGCCGCGAGATCTCCAGCTCGTGCGGCTCGCGCACGTCGAGGAGCAGGGGCGGGTTGGGCTCGGTGAGGAGTTCGGCGAGCTGGCGGGCGTCGATGTCCCAGCCGGCCCCGGCGGAGCCGCTCTCGTGGTCGTGGCCGGGCACGCCGCAGAAGGCTTCGTAGTCGATCAGCTCGTGGATGTCGGCGTTGGGGCCGCACACCCGGCAGTTGGGATTCTTGCGCAGGCGGACGGATTCGATGGTCATATCCAGGGCGTCGTAGATCAGCAGGCGGCCGACCAGGGTCGTGCCGATGCCGAGGAGCAGCTTGATCGCCTCGGTGGCCTGGATGGTGCCGATGGTGCCGGGGAGCACGCCGAGCACGCCGCCCTCGGCGCAGGAGGGCACCAGGCCGGGCGGGGGCGGCTCGGGAAACAGGCAGCGGTAGCAGGGGCCTTCTTTGGCATAAAAGACGCTGGCCTGGCCCTCGAAGCGGTAGATCGAGCCGTAGACGTTGGGCTTGCCAAGGAACACGCTGACATCGTTGGTCAGGTAGCGGGTGGGGAAGTTGTCGGTGCCGTCGACGATGACATCATAGTCCTTCGCGATGCGCATCGCGTTCTCGCTGGTGAAGGGCTCGTTGTAGGTATCGACCTGGATATCGGGGTTCAGGTCGAGCATCCGTGCGCGGGCGCTATCCACTTTCAGTTTCCCAACCGTGGATGTGCCGTGGATGACCTGGCGCTGGAGGTTGGTGGTGTCGACCACGTCGTAGTCGACCAGGCCGATGCGCCCGACCCCCGCGGCGGCGAGATAGAGGTCGACGGGCGAGCCGAGGCCGCCGGTGCCGATCACCAGGACCGAGGAGGCTTTGAGCTTGCGCTGGCCCTCCAGGCCTACCTCAGGGATGAGCAGGTGGCGCGAGTAGCGCAGGATTTCTTCGTGAGAGAGCTCTGGAAGCATGGGTTATCCTCCGGCGATGCTGGGGATGATGCGCAGCCGGTCATCCTCGGCGAGAGGGGTCTGCAGGCCCTGCAGATTGGCGACGTTCTCTTCGCCGCGGAAGAGGTTGACGTAGGCGCGCAGCTCGCCGTCGTCTTTCATGATGTGCGGGCGGATATCCGGGTGACGGGCGGTCAGGTCGGCCAGGGCGGCGGAGACGGTCACGCCGCTGACGGTGACGTCGCTCTGCCCGCCGGTGTAGACGCGTAAGGGAGTGGGAATGCGTAATACAGGCATGAATTAGCTCCTAAAGAGAGAACAGAGAGCAGAAAACGGAGAACAGTAAAAATCCTTTTTGATTATAGCGTGATCTCGATCGCTTCTTCTATGAACTGGGCGCGGTCGTCGGTGAGGCGCCAGGAGCGGCTCTCGATGGCCCTGCCGGATTGGACGCTGGTGATCAGGTACGAAAAGTAGGGCTGGGCCCATTCGCGGTCGAACTCGGATGGACGTTCAGGGTGGTCGGGATGGGAGTGGAAGACGCCGATGATGTCTATTCCCTGCGCCTCGGCCTCCAGCTCGCCCTTGAGGTAGTCCTCGGGAGTGATCAGGTAGCGGTTGCGGCGGGCGGCGTCCTCGCTAGCGTTGGCCAGCGGGAAGACGGAGGCTACACGCCGCACAGGGCCGTCCGAGCCGAGGAGGAAGCCGGCGCCCTCTTCGGGGTAGGCCCGTTCGACGACGGCGTAGATCTCGCCGAGCAGGGTGGAGGGGATGGCCAGGGTCATATGCCCTCCCAGAGAGCGCGGTCGCTGAGGTATTTATAACCCGAATCGGGGAAGATCACGACGATGAGACCTTCATCGAGCTCTCCGGCGATCGCGAGAGCCGCGGCGGCGGCTGCCCCAGAGGAGATGCCCACGAAGAGGCCTTCCTCGCGGGCCAGGCGGCGAATCATGGCATAAGCGGTCTCGGTGGCGACCTCATGGACGGCGCTGGCGAAGGATGGATCGTAGATCGCGGGTCGCACCGCGGTGGGCATGTGCTTGAGCCCCTCCAGGCCATGGAAGGGATCGTCGGGCTGGACGGCGATCAGGCGGATCTCGGAGTTATATTCGCGCAGGGCGCGGCCGGCGCCCATCAGCGTGCCCGAGGTGCCCAACCCGGCGACGAAGTGGGTGATCCTGCCGCCCGTCTGGGAGAGGATCTCGGGGCCGGTGGTGTTGTAATGGGCCTGCCAGTTGGCGGGGTTATCGTACTGGTTGGCGTAGAAGTAGCGCCCGGGGTGGCGCGCGGTCATCTCGCGGGCGACGGCCAGGGCGCCGTCCGAGCCTTCGAGCGGGTCGGTGAGGACCAGCTCGGCGCCAAGCGCGCGGAGCAGGGTGAGCCGCTCGGGGCTGGCGTTGGCGGGTAGAGTCAGAGTGACAGGGAGGCCCAGGGACGCGCCAAAGGTGGCGTAAGCGACGCCGGTGTTGCCCGAGGTCGAATCGAGCAGGCGCCTGCCAGGGGCCAGCTCGCCGCTCTCCAGGCCGGCGCGGATGATCTGCAAGGCGGGGCGATCCTTGACCGAGCCGCCCGGGTTGAACCACTCGGCTTTGGCGAGAATCTTCACCCGCGGGGAAAGGCCGGTGGTGATGCGGTGGAGCGGGATCAGCGGGGTATTGCCGACCAACCCCTCCAGCTCACCGAGCTGGGGGATGATCTGGCGGCGGACTTTCATATCGATCAGGGCCATACGCAGTGTCCAGACATAAAAAACAGCCGGCTGAGGAACGAAAAACGGCAAGCGAACGCCCATCGCGCGGAGTCCAGCCACCGTCTCTTCACCAGCCAGTTGTTATTCGAAACCCGGCGAGACGGCGGCTACGAACCCCGTCTCGCACACAAGCAAGCCAACATTTCGTGCTCCAAAAGCGTCATTGTTAATTGGATATATTCTATCAAGATAATGAAATTAAGCAAGGGAAGCCGCAGGGGATTGCAGATTACATGTAGAACATGCCTCCTGGCTTGTTCCAGGCTGGTCGGGAAGAGCGCAAGCGAGTACGCATGCGCCACATGCCCTTGATTAATCCCCCGGGCCGGCAGGCGCGGCAGAAGTTGGTGATGCGCTGGTTGGCGCCGACCAGGGAGATCGCCGTGCCACAACGCGGGCAGGGCTGGCTGGTCTTCATGTGCACGGCCATGAAACCGCGGGGCTCTTCCTCGATGCGCTCGCCCATTTCCTGGCGCACTTTTTCGACGGCGCCGAGCAGGGTAGTCCTCATCGCGGCGTACAGGCGGTCGATTTCTTCGGCAGTGAGCTGGGTGCGCTTGCGGTAGGGGTGCAGGCGGGCTTCCCAGAGGATTTCGTCGGCGTAGGCATTGCCGATCCCGGCCACGAAATCGCCGCGGGTGAGCACGCCCTTGATCTCGCCGCGGCAGGGTTTGATCCGCTTCCGAAAATCCTCCGGCGAGATCTCCAGCGCCTCGGGTCCCATGCCGGCGTAATCGGGGACAGTATTCAGATCGGTGGTGAGGTAGAGCTGGCCCATCAGCTTCGGATCGAGGTAGCGCAACTGACCGCCGCCGGAAAGGCTGAAGACCACGTGGGTCTTCGCGCGGCGTTTTTCGGCCGGGGCGGCGAGCTGCAGGCGGCCGGCCAGCTTGGGGTTGAGGGCCAACGTGAGGGGACGGTCGAAGGCGAAAAGGAGGAATTTGCCGCGGCGGGTCACGTCCAGGACGGCGGCGCCGGTCAGGCTGGCCTGGAAGCTCTGCCCGGTCAGGTCGCGGACCACCACCGCCCTACCCGGCGGGAGAATGCTGACCGCCTGGATTGTCTGGCCGACGACCCGCCGCTGGAGCACTTCGCAAACCACTTCTAATTCAGGTAATTCAGGCATTGCCTTTTCTGCTTTTGCACACTCCGGCGTACTTTTTGCGGTACTTGAGGTCCGGCTCGGTCTCGATCAATTCCAGGGCCTTCTGCCGGATGGCTTCGTCGCCGGTCTGATAATAGAGGTTCTTGAGGTCCACGATGATGTCGTAGCGGATGAGGGTGCAGTTCTTTTCGGCGGCGCAACCGGCAAAGCGGCCAGCGAGCCCGGCGACGACCATTTCCCGCTGGCGGTCGCCGGCCAGGCCGATCTTCCAGAGAGCCTGGAGGCAGTGGCGGGCGGTGACAAAGCGCTCGTCATGGGTCACGGCGAGGAGGGCGGGGAAATCTTTGAGCATGCGCCCTTCGGGGTCGCTCCTGGCGAGGTTGCAGAGGATCTGCGCGGCAATGGCGCGGACGTGATTATCGGGGTCGGCCAGGTCGGCGCGCAGATCGTCCCAGGCGGCGTAGGCCCAGTCGACGGGCTGCTCGCTGGCCGCGAGAAGAGCGCTGAAAGCCTGGTTCTGCAGGCCGCGGTCAGCGACGGTGATATTCGCCAGGTGGATGCGAGTTTGATCGTCCATTTGCCTTTCCTTGAAAGATTTGTAAAAATACCCAATTCAGGATAGGATACATAATCGGCGAAAGTAAAGGACAGCAAAACACGCTCTGGGCCGGGTTGTCTTTCCAGGGTGCGAGGCATCTACCGGTTGAGAAAACCCCAGGAGGTAACGATGTTGATCAGGTATTCATGCAAGGATATGGGGTTGGCTTGCCCCTTCGTGGTGAAGGGCGAGACCATAGATGAGGTAATCCAAAAGGCGCTGGATCACGTGCGCGAAAGCCACGTGGAGGATTTTAACCAGATTCATTCGCCCGATGAGATTGAGCGCATGAAACTGGCTCTATCCCGCTCCACCAAGGTGGTTGCAGAGTAACGGATCAATTCCGCTTATTCTGGATGGCCTCGCGCAGGGCTTTACGGAATTTATCTGCCGCGGGGCCGGTCCCCAGGCCAATAAAGGCCGTGCCCTGTTTGGTCACATCACTGTAGCGGCCGGTGATGTTGAGCCCGGTATCGGGGCTGATCTTGAACATGGCCGAGTCCTCGAAATTTTGGACGTTAAGATTTTTCAACTGGCCTGAAATCACACCTGGCTTGTCGTTTCCTTTTTTCTCGGCCACGATCAGCCAATCGGACGTGACCAGATCCACGCTGATCGTCGTCTCTGAGTTGTTTCGGAAAAGCCCGGGCTTTTTCTCCGCCGAGGTCGTTTCAACGCAGATCACGATGCTGGATTCTACGTTCCCCAGCTTGTAAAACTCAATATGGCTGCGAATCGCGCCTACCAGCTCGGCGGGTAGGCTATCGAGCGAACATTCACGCGTCGTACGGGTATGGACATTCATTTTTTCTCCTGCTGATTAAAACTAATCATACACCAGAACAGCAGGGAAGATAGCAATTGGCGGGGGGATTCTTTAGCGCTTGACGATGCCTTTCTGCCAGGCGTAGACGGCCACCTGGGTGCGGTCGGCAAGGTGCAGCTTGGAGAGAATGTTGCTCACGTGGCCCTTGACTGTGTTCTCGGTGATGGTCAGCTCCTCGGAGATCTGGCTGTTGGTCAGGCCCTTGGCGATCAGCTTGAGCACGTCCAGCTCGCGCTCGGTCAGGTCGGCGTAGAAAGACTGCTCGCCGTTGTTCTCGCCGCGCAGGTTCTGCAGGACGCGGGTGGCGATCAGCGGGTGGAGGGTGACCTCGCCCTTGATGGCCCGGCGCAGGGCCTCGACGAGCTTCTCCATTTTCATATCTTTGAGGATATAGGAGATCGCGCCAGCTTTCAGCGCGGGGAAAACCAGCGCGTCGTCGTGGAAAGAGGTCAGCACGACGATCTGCGTGCGCGGGCTGATCTTTTTGATCTCGCGGGTCGTCTCCACGCCGTCCATCCCGGGCATGATCAGGTCCATGAGGACCACATCGGGGATGTGCTCGGCGACCAGACGAATGGCTTCCTCGCCGGAGGCGGCCTCTCCGATCACGTCAAAATCGGGGGTGGTGTTGAGGTAAGCGCGCACGCCGTTGCGGACCACTTCGTGGTCATCAACGATCAGTAATGAAATGCGTTCAGGCATGTGGGCCTCCATTGGGCTTCACGGTCTGGGAAGCGGTGGGCACAGTGAGGATCAGCTCGGTGCCTTTGCCGGGCGCGCTGACGATCTTGAGAGCGCCGTTCAAGCTCTGCGCCCGCTCGCTCATCGAGCGCAGCCCTATGCCGTTGGGCTGCTGGTTCAGGTCGAAGCCCTGGCCGTTATCGGCGATGCGCACTTCGATCTCTTCCGGGTGGTACCCAACCCAGAATTCTACCCGGTTGGCATGGCTGTGACGGGCGATATTGGCCAGCGACTCCTGGACGATGCGGTAGACAGCCTGCTCGATCTCCAGGGGGAGGCGGCATTCTCCCTCGATGTGCAGGCTGACGCGGATATCGGTGCGCGTCTCCCATTCAAAGATGTATTCGCGCAGCACATTGGCCAGCCCTTTCTCCATGAGGGCGATCGGGTACATCTCCTGGATGAGGAAGGTCAGCTCCTGGATCACCTCGTAGACCAGGTTCTCCGCCTCGCCGATGTGCTCGCGGGCGGCGGAGATGTCCTGGGAGATCAGGCCGCTGGCGGTGCCGAGCTGGGCCAGGCTGGCGAAGGCCTTCTGCTTGGCGCTGTCGTGGAGATCGCGCGCCAGGCGGTTGCGCTCTTCGATCACGGCCAGCTCCTTGTTCTGCTCGAAGAGGCGCTGCATCTCCTGGGTGCGCTCGCTGACGACGCGCTCCAGCTCGCGCTTTTGTCTCTCGATCCCGCGAATGCGCAGGCGGTAGACGCTGGCCACGGCCAGGAGGGCGGTCAGTCCGGCCAACGCGTAAAACCAGGCGGTCTTCCAGAAGGGCGCAACGACGATCACCTTAACGGCCGTGCCGGTTTCATTCCAGACGCCGTCGCCGTTGGAGGCGATCAGACGCAGGGTGTAGGTGCCCCCGGGGAGGTTGGTATAGCGGCCGCTGCGCCGGCTGCCGATCTTATTCCAGGCGCTGTCGAAATTCTCCAGCTTATAGGCAAATTGGTTGTTCTGCGGCTCGGAAAAGCTGAGCGAGGCGAAGTCGAACTCGAAGGAATCCTGGGGCCACTGAAGGACGATCTCGCTCAGGGCCGGGGCGGCTGTTTTGGTCCGGAGCGGCTCGCCGTTCTGGGTCAGACCGGTGAGAACCACGGGGGGGATATAAGCGCTATCGCGAACGCGGTCGGGGTAAAAGAGGTTAAAGCCGCTCACCCCCCCAAAATAGATGGCGCCGTCCGGGCCTTGCCCGTAGGCTCCTTCATTGAATTCATTTCCCTGGAGACCGTTCACAGTGGTGTAGTTGTGGAAGGCGAGCCTGGTGGGATCAAAGCGTGAGACCCCCAGGTTCGTGCTGAGCCAGAGGAAGCCCTGACGATCCTCGACCGCGCCGTAGACCACATCGTTCGGCAGGCCGTCCTGCTCGGTAAAGGCCTGGAACGATCCGGAGGCCGGGTCGAAGCGGTTCAACCCGCCGCCGGCGGTGGCGACCCACAGGGCGCCCTGGTGATCGCGGGTGATGGCCATTACCGAGTTGTTGTTGAGGCTGCCCGGTTTCCGCGGGTCGGCCTGGTAATAGGTATAGCGGTCGGGGCTGCGGCTGAGGCGGAACAGGCCGGAGTCGAAAGTGCCGGCCCAGATGTTCCCCGCGGCGTCCTCCTGGACGGCGATCACGGCGTCTTTGGAAGGGCCGGTTGGGTTCTGGGGATCGAGGTAGTGAATAAATTTGCGCGTCGCGCGGTCGTACCGGTCGAGGCCCTCGCTGGTGCCGATCCACAGCTCGCTGGCGTGGTCTTCGAAGAGGTTGTAAATCAGGTTGCTGGAGATGGTGTCCGGGGCCTGCGGGTCGTAGCGGTGGTGGATGAACTGGCCGCTGGCGGGGTCAAGCTCGTCGAGGCCGCCGCGGGTTCCAACCCACAGCCTGCCCTCATGGTCGCGGGTGACGAACCAGACGACGTTATCGCTGAGGCTGCCGGGAAGGCTGGGATCGTGGCGGTAGTGGCTGAACTGGCCGGTGGAGCGGTCGAAGCGGTCCAGGCCGTCTATGGTCGCAATCCAGGTGATCCCGGTCGGCTCGGCGTAAAAATTGAAGACCACATCGCTGCCCAGGCTGGCGGGGTCATCGGGGTTGTGGCGGTAATAGCTGAATTTTTCCTTGCCGCGGTTGTATTTGTTGAGCCCGCCCCCATAGGTCCCGACCCACAAGACGCCCTCGCGGTCCTCATAGATGGAGAGAACCATATTGCTGCCCAGGCTGTCGGGGAAGGCGGGTATGTGGTGGTAATTGGTGAATTTACCGGTCGCTTCCTCCAGGCGGTTGAGGCCCTGGTCGGTACCGACCCACAGCGCCCCGTTGTGGTCGACGAAGAGGGTGTTGATGCTGCTGTTGGACTGGCTCTCCGAAGGATCCTGGGCGACCAGATAGCGGCGGGCCCGCCCGGTGCGTGGGTCAAAGCGGCTGAGACCATTGCTGGTGCCCAACCACAGGTCTCCGTTGGGCGTTTCGCGGATGGTGTAGATGTTGTCACTGCCGATGCTGGCGGCGTCTTTGGGATCGTAATGGTAGCTGCGAAAAGTGTTTGAGGCCGGATCGAAGCGGTCCAGGCCGCCCTGATTCGTGCCCACCCACAGAACGCCCTGGCGGTCCGTCCAGAGTGCGGTGATCTTGTCACTGCTCACGCTCTGCAGGTCGCCGGGCTGGCTGCGGAAATGCCTGAACCGGCCGGTTTGGGGGTCGAGCCGGTCCAGACCTTCGAACGTGCCCACCCAGAGGCCGCCCGCCGCGTCCTGGGTGATGCTGCGGATGTTGTCGGAGCTGATGCTGGCCGGGTCCTGGGGGTCGTGCTGGTAGTGGGCGAACGTTTCCGTTCGCGGGTCGAAGCGGTTCAGGCCGCCCTGGCGGGTGCCCACCCAAAGGATACCATCGCGATCCTCGTACAGGTCCGAGATCCAGCGGTCGCTGAGGGTGCTGGGGTCATTGGGGAGGGGTCGGTAGACCTTGAAGTGGTAGCCATCATAGCGGTTGAGACCGTCCTCCGTGCCAACCCAGAGGAAGCCCTGGCGGTCCTGGAGGATGGAGCGGACGGAGCTTTGCGAAAGGCCCTCCTCGAGGCTAAGGCTCTCAAAGCGCAGGCTGCCCTGGATGTCCGCGGCGGGGGCGGCCGGCTCCGGCGCGGGTTTCTGAGCGCCGCTTCCGGAGGGAGTGGGGGTAGAAGAAGTTCGGGCGTCCGCGTGGGTAGGGAGGGAAAGGATCAGGAGCACCAGCAGGATCGCCCCAATGAAAGGCAACCATTTCATGGGCGTCTCTCGAATGGATCAACCGTTGCTATCCGGTCTGTAAGAATCGTCGCATAGATACAGTATAGATGAAGACGCGCTTTTTGGGGGCGCCCGAAGTGTGCTTTTGCACCCTCCTGGAGAGGGGTTAATTTGGCCCTGATCCCCTCCCGCAGGAGGGGGGCAAATCTATTCCAGGGGGTGGGGATAAACCCGCGCGCGGGCGCATGTACTTTTAGGCCGAGGCCGGTATAGTTCAAAAGGAACAAGGTTTGCTGCCTGGCCTGTAGCTTCGGTTGGATACAGAGGAGGTAGGTTTCACCTGAAATGGAAATACCATTTTTCCTTTCCTTTCTTCCCAAAAAAACTTGAAGAGGAGAAAAATATGTCCCGAAAGATCCTGAGTGTTTTCGGCTTGCTGGTGGTCCTGAGCATGCTCCTGTCCGCATGCGGCGCGCCGGCGCAAACGCCCGCTCCTGCCAATACGGAAGCTCCCAGCAGTCCAGGCTCCCCGACGGAGGCCGCCCCCTCGACCGAGGCGCCCTCTGCCGCGCCGACCGAGGCCGCAGCGACCACAGCGCCGACCGAAGCGCCGGCCAAGTCGAACCGGTTGGGCGGCTGGCTGGATAAAGTAGTCTTCTCCGCCGTACCGGACGCCGAACCGGCGGTGGCTCAGATCCAGGCCGGCTCGCTGGACGTGTATTCCGCCACAATCGATAAAGTGGACGTGTTCGATAAAGTCAAAGCTGACTCCAATATGGGCTATGACAACGTCTACGGAAGCAGCAACCAGATTTTGTTCAACACGACGGCCTGCACCGACAAGAGCAAGCTGAACCCGTTCACCGATCAGAAAATCCGCGAAGCGATGAACTGGGCCGTAGACCGCAACTACATCGTCCAGGAAATCTTCGGCGGCCTGGCCAAAGCCAAGTACACACCGTTTACGACTGTTTTCCCGGATTACGCTCGCTACGCCGACCTGTTCAGCGCGGTGGAAGCCAAGTACGCCTATAACTTCGACAAGGCCAAGGCCGTGGTCGATGCCGAGATGCCCACCCTGGGCGCCACCCAGGGCTCGGACGGCAAGTGGCAGTTCCAGGGCAAGCCGGTCACCATCATCGATCTGATCCGCACCGAGGACAAGCGCAAGGAAATCGGCAACTACTTCGCCAACCAGTTGGAGAAATTGGGCTTCACCGTCGAGCGCCAGGAAAAGACCCGCAAGGAAGCCGCCCCAATCTGGCAGGGCGACCCGGCCCCCTGCGCCTTCAACGTCTACACCGCCGGCTGGATCTCTCCCCAGATCTACCGCGACGAAGGCCTCAACTTTTTGAACTACAATACCGGCGAGTTGCAGGCGCTGCAGGTGATGAACGCCTACAAGCCTTCCAAGGAGCTGCTGGACGTCGCCCACAAGCTGTACACCAACAGCTTCGCCAACATGGACGAGCGCAAGCAACTGTACAAGACCGGGCTTGACCTCTCCATGACCGAATCCTGGTGGGGCGTGTGGATCAATGACACCGTCGCCTTCGAGGCTTTCAATAAGAACGCTCAAGGTGCGTCCGACCTGGCGGCCGGCTTCGGCGGCGGCCAGCTCTACCCGTACACCGCGCGCCTGGCCGGCCAGGAAGGCGGCACGATGCGCGTGGCCAACTCGGCCATCCTGGTCGACGCCTGGAACCCGATCGCCGGCTCTAACTGGATCGACGATACGATCGTGCGCAACTTCACCACCGATTACGGCGTGGTCTTCAACCCCTACACCGGCCTGATCATGCCCAAGCTGGTGCAGAAGGCCGACCTGGTAGCCCAGGAAGGGCTGCCGATCACCCAGCCGCAGGGCAGTTGGATCACCCTGAACTTCCAGAAGGAAATCGCAGTTCCGGACGACGCCTGGGTGGACTGGGACGCCAAGGCCCAGAAGTTCATCACCGCCGCCGAAAAGGCCCAGGCCAATCCCAAGTGGGCCAAGACTGCCAAAACCAAGTCCACCGTGACCTACATCCCCGACCTGTGGAAGACCACCTGGCACGATGGCAGCAACCTGTCTCCGGCCGACTTCGTCTTCTTCATGATCATGACCTTTGACCCCGGCAAGAAGGACTCCAAGATTTATGATGAATCGCTGGGCGCGACCCTGGATACCTTCGTGAGCCACTTCAAGGGTGTCAAGATCACCTCCACCGACCCGCTGACCATCGAGACCTACGATGACCAGTTCCAGCTCGACGCTGAGAACAACATCTATGGCAAGGACTGGTATCCCAACTTCTACCAGCCGTCTGCTTTCACCGGCGGGATGATCGCCTGGCACAATCTGACCCCTATGGTCCAGGCTGTCGCCGACGGCAAGATGGCCTTCTCCAAGGACGCCTCGACGGCCAAGAAGGTGGATTACGCCAGCCAGGTCTCCGGGCCCACCCTGGACGTCCAGATGGGCTACGTGGACAAGGATATCACCGACAAGTACATCCCCTTCGCGCCAACCCTGAGCCAGTACCTGAAAGCCGACGAGGCGGTGACGCGCTATAACAACCTCAAAGCTTTCTATGCGGCGCACAAACACATCGTCCTGGGTACCGGCCCGTACATGATCGATCAGGTCTTTCCGGTCGAGCAGTCGATCAGCGAGGTGCGCTACGACAAGTATCTCTTCCCCGCCGACCAGTTCGCCGGGTTCGGCGAGCCCGAGCTGATGACCGTCGCGGTGGACGGCCCGACCACGCTCGCCGCCGGCGACGAGGCGACCTTCGACGTAACGATCAACTTCAAGGACCAGCCCTATCCGTCCAAGGATATCGACCGGGTCTCGTACACGCTCTTCAATGCCAATGGGGACATCCTCGCCACCGGCACGGCTGAGAATACGGGTGAAGGGACCTATACGGCGACCCTGGGCAAGGATGTGACCTCCAAGTTGGACGCGGGCACGTCGAAGCTGATCATCGCCGCTTCGTCCAAGACGGTCAGCCTGCCGGCCTTCGAGACGACCGAGTTCGTGGTCACCAAGTAAATGATCCGCGCCAGGGCTGGCGCGCCGGCCCTGGCGAATTCCATACTTCCACTCCTCTGTATTCCCTCCCCCATTTTTGCCAGAGGAAATGGGGGAGGATACTTTTGAAGAAGGTCATTCGTTTTTCGTTTGAAACCTGATACATTTACCATAGAAACCTTGATCCAGCCAGGTTCTTCATTAAAATATTAGAGAGCATTCGGTATCTGGGAGAGGATTCTCGGCAAGGAAAGCCGTAAACGAATGAAGACAACGGATAAACGAATGGTGGCCTACACGGGTGCTTTTCTTCTAAATCCAAATCTTCTCTTGGCGAAAACCAAGGCCATTATCGCCAACCCTTCGGGTCTGGGTGGAGGCCGGGTTAGGAATGGAGAGGAGATAAGAAGAAGGATGGATGGTGTGAAACAAATCTTTGAGCGCGGGCCAGGGCCAGCACCAGTGGAGTTGTTGCGCTCACTGGCGGGGCTGCGCGAGAACCCGCTGCGCTTCCTGGATCAGGCCATGTCGCGCTACGGCGGCCTGGTCCACTACCGGCTGGGGCCGCTGAACGCTTTCCTGCTCAGCCGGCCGGAGGACATTCAGCAAGTGCTGCTGGATAACCAGCGCAACTACACCAAGGACACTTTCCAGTACAACGCCCTGGCCGAGGTGACCGGGCGCGGCCTGCTGACCAACGACGGCGAGGACTGGTTGCGCCAGCGGCGGCGGATCCAGCCTGCTTTCCACCGTCAGAAGATCGCCGCCTTTGGCGACCTGATGGTCGACGCCGCGGCGCGGGCTGCGGGGACCTGGCAGGGGGCAATCGACGTGGACCGCGAGATGATGAAACTGGCCCTGGAAATCCTGGGGAAGGCGCTGCTGGGCGCCGACCTGGGCCGTGAGGCGCCTGCGCTGACCTGGGCGGTGCTGACCGCGCTGGATCACGTGGTTGGCAAGCTGCGATCGCCGGGCCTGCTGCCGGACTGGGTCCCAACCCGATCCCACCGCCGCTTCCGCGAGGCGCTGGGCCGGCTCGACCGGGCGGTGGCGGAGATCGTCCGGGCGCACCGCCAGGTCAACGGGCCATCGGGTGACCTGCTCGACGCGTTGCTGGGCATGGGCGGCGGAGAAACGCCGATGAGCGAGCGCCAGGTACGCGACGAGCTGGTCACTTTCCTGATCGCCGGGCACGAGACGGTGGCCAGCGCCCTGACGTGGACTTTCTATTTGCTGGCGCAAAACCCGGAAGCCGCGGAGCGCCTGGACGAGGAGCTGCGTCGGGTATTGGACGGGCGCAATCCAGGCGTGGAAGACCTTCCCGCGCTGGACTACACCCGGCGGGTCTTCGACGAGGCGCTGCGCCTGTATCCCCCGGCCTGGCTGGTGACGCGCAGGAGCTTGAGAGAGGACGTGATTGGGGGCGCCCGCGTCCCGCCCGGGTCGCTGGTCATCGCCAGCATCTGGTCGGCGCAGCGCAGCGCGGAAATCTGGCCCGACCCGCTGCGCTTCGACCCGGACCGCTTCCTGCCCGCGGCGGTGGCCTCGCGCCCAAAATTTTCGTATCTGCCCTTTGGCGGCGGGCCGCGCCTCTGCATCGGGAATACGTTCGCCCTGACGGAAGGGCCTCTGGTGCTGGCGACGATCGCCCAGCGCTGCCGCCTCGAGCTGGCCCCAGGCCAGGAGGTGATCATCGACCCGCTGGTGACGCTGCGCCCGCGCGGAGGGCTGCGGATGTCTGCCCTGGGGAAAGAGATCAGATTCTCCGCAGCAGCTTAATCCGCCAGAGCGCCTGTAAGAATGGCCCCGGAGGCAGGGTGGCGATGAGGGCCAGATCCTCGAAGGGGGTGCTGTTCTCGCCGAGGAAGCGCAAGATGCGCCGGATGGGGTTGCGGTCAAACAGGCGAACGAAGATGGATTTCATGCGCGAACCCTGGCGGTATAGCATCTGGAGCAGCAGGCTGTCGTAAAAGCGGAAGCGGGCCGGTGGGCGGGGAAGGTGGAATGGATGGCCGTTGCGCAGCAGAGAAGCGACGATCGCGCGAGCGTCGGCCTGCATGCGCTGGAAGGCGAACCCGGTCGAGGGTTTGACCAGCCCGCCCTTCGTGCCGATGTTCAGCACCCGTTCCCCGCCGCGGCGCGTAAAAGGATAGTCAGTCATGGGGATGCTGCCGTTTTCCTCCGAGAGGATTTCATACCGCTCGAGGCCCAATTGGGTGTGAATATATTCGGTTAAACCGTGCTCGTACTCTTCGGGGGCAAGCAGCCGGGACGAGAAAATGGTATATTCGACCAGGGCGCGGGTGGGTGTGAAGGGCAGGATGTAGAGGAAGCGCAGGTCGCCTTCCTGGGGGGTGCGAAAGTCGTGGAAAGTGGCGCAGGCCGGGTCGAAGACCGGCTGCACGGTCTGGATCTCCCAGCCTTTGAAGTGCTGCATCAGGAAGAAGTGTTTCCGCGGATCGGGCTTCAGCTCGCCCGGGTGAAGGATGCTGTTAAAAACCCATCTGGCGGAGACCGGCTCGCCATCGATGCTGACCAGGGCGCGCCCGCCTTCCTCACGGATGCCGTCCACGCTGCCGCGGGTCCAGACCACGTTGGGTTTTGCGTCGGTTTTTGCGCGCATCCAGTCGTAATAATCGATCCCGCGCACCATCCAGTAGCGCCAGTTATCCTCCAGGTCGAAGACGCGCTCGAAGTCCTCACTGCGCACGGCTATTTTGGGCCAGGAATGGCAGGCGAGCGAAGCGAAGGGCGTCTCCACGCCGCCCCAGAAGCACCAGGTGCGGTCGTTCTGCTGCTTGGCGTCGCGATCGACGATCAGGATGGACCGGTCGCCCAGCGGGCTGTCGAGGAGAGCGCTGGTCAGCGCGAGACCGGCTCCGCCTCCCCCTGCAATTAAAAACTCAACTTCTTTCATATCCGGGATTATACGGGATTGGAATTTATATCGACAGACATTGTACAAACTTTTTGTAAAACCTGTCAGCTCCATTACTATTAAAACATGACAGAAAAACATATCGCAATCATCGGCGCCGGTTTCGGCGGGTTGGGGGCGGCGATCCGCCTGGCGGCCAGGGGCCACCACGTGGAGATCTTCGAACGGCGGGATAAGCCGGGCGGTCGCGCCTACGTGTATGAGATCAACGGCTTCAAATTCGACGGTGGGCCGACAGTGATCACCGCGCCCTTCCTGTTCGATGATCTTTTCACCCTGGCAGGGCGCAGGCGGGATGATTACGTCCGCTTCGTGCCGGTCTCGCCCTTCTACCGGATCTTCAACGCCCAGGGGCAGAGCTTCGACTACAACAGCGACCTGGACTTCACTCTCAGGCAAATCGAGCGCATCAGCCCTGGCGACCGCGAGGGGTACCTGCGCTTCCTGGAGAGCACCAGGCCGATCTTTGAGAAGGGGTTCGTCGAGCTGGCTGGCCAGCCCTTCCTGAGCGTGGTGGACATGCTCAAGGTGGCGCCCGACCTGATCCGCCTGCAGTCGTACAAAAGCGTGTACGCTTACATCTCCCAGTTCATCCAGGACGAATTTTTGCGCCAGATTTTCTCCTTCCATCCGCTCCTGGTGGGGGGCAACCCCTACGATACGGCCAGCATTTACGCCATGATCCACTACCTGGAGCGGGAGTGGGGGGTCCATTATGCTATAGGGGGGACCGGGGCGATCGTGGACGCCCTGGTCCGGCTGTTTGGCGAGCTGGGCGGGAAGATCCACCTCAGCCAGGACGTGGTCTCGCTCGGGATCGACGGGCGCAGGCTCACCGGCCTGTACACCCGCGACGGCCGTTTCCACCCGGCCGACATCGTGGTCTCCAATGCGGATGTGGCCAACACCTATCTGAAAATGATCCCGGCCAACCAGCGGCGCCGGAACAGCGACGGGCGGCTGAAGCGGATGAAATACAGCATGTCGCTGTTCGTGTATTATTTCGGGACGAAAAAGCGCTTCAACGACGGGCGGCTGGCCCACCACAACATCCTCCTCGGCCCGCGCTACAAGGGCCTGCTGGATGACATCTTCAACAAGCAGATCCTGGCCGACGATTTTTCGCTCTACCTGCACATGCCTACCCTGACCGACCCGTCGATCGCGCCGGAGGGGTGCGAAGGGTTCTACGTGCTGGCCCCGGCCCCCAACCAGGGATCGAGGATCGATTGGACCCGGCAGGCCAGACCGTACCGCGACCGGATCGTGCGCTTTCTGGAAGAAAACTACCTTCCCGGCCTGGAGGAAAACATCATCGCCGAGCACTGGATCGACCCGCTGCACTTCGAGGGGGAGCTCAACAGCTATCTGGGCTCGGCGTTTTCTTTCCAGCCCGTGCTGACCCAATCGGCCTGGTTCCGGCCGCACAACCGCTCGGAGGATTTCGACAACCTGTACTTCGTGGGGGCGGGGACGCACCCCGGGGCGGGTCTGCCCGGGGTGCTGTCCTCGGCGGTGATCGCCGAGCGGCTGATCGAGGAAGCGGTGTAGCCATGGAGATGGATGGGATGATCCGGTGGGGCGCGAAACGCCAGGAAGAGGTTCCACCCCCGAGAGCTGTGGGGCTCCTTACAGTCGCGCGAGCGTGGAAACCAGAGAAATGAACGTGGGAAGCAATAACGATGGAGTAGGGTGCCGGGATGGATATGCAGGAGAAGATCTGTTCCGCGCGTCAGAGGAGTCGATCCGGGCGAACTCCAAGACCTTTTATTTTGCCACAGCGCTCCTCCCGCCGGCCAGGCGGCGCGCCATCCGCGCGCTGTACGCCTTCTGCCGGGCGACGGACGACCTGGTCGATCTCGGCCGGGCGACCGACGCGGAAATGGAAGCCTGGCGGCGGAAGGTGAAACTGCCCGCTGAGAAACAGTACGACCCAATCTTGTACGCCTGGGCGCTGACCCGCGAGCGGTACGCCGCCAACCCGCGCTACGAGGATGAGCTGATCGCCGGCGTGTCGCTCGATATCTCCCCACGGGTGTACAAAACCTGGGAAGAGCTGGAGTCGTACTGCTATCAGGTCGCCTCGACGGTAGGGTTGCTGGCCATGCCGATCATCGGGCTGCGCGGAGGCTGGCGCTTCGAACAGGCCGCGCCTTATGCGATCCGGTTGGGGATTGCGCTGCAGTTGACCAACATCCTGCGCGACGTGGGGGAGGATGCCGGGCGGGGCCAGGTCTACCTGCCCGAGGTCGACCTGGCGCGCTTCGGCCTGACCCGCGCCGGCATCCTGGCCGGGGTTCACGACGAGCGCTTTGTCGCGCTGATGAAGTTCGAGATCGAGCGTGCGCGACGGATCTACGCGGAAGCCTTGCCCGGGATCAGCCTCCTGAGCCCGGGGGGGCAGGCGGCGGTGGGCGCGGCGGCGCTGCTCTACCGGGCGATCCTGGATGAGATCGAAGCCATCGGCTACCGGGTCCACCAGGTTCGCGCACGTATCACGGGGGCTAAAAAGCTGGCGCTGCTGCCCGGGATCCTGCTCAGCATACTGCGGCTCAAGCCGCCCAGGCAGGAGGAGCCGCGGCAGTACACATTTATCCGCCTTTAATGTAAAGTTTAGCTTCAATTTATTTTCCTCATAGTCATTTTTATATACGATATGTCTGGCAGGGGAATCATCCCTTCGCCAGAGTTCCATGACCTCCCGACAGGTCAGGTGTAAGGACCCTGATCGTGCGAGCTTCGGCCTTGAGAGTGAAGGACCGACCAGACCGGCATGATTCAGGTAAGGAACGGCGGGCCTTTTTTCAGTCCCCCGTACGGCGTGTAAGTCGTGCAATTTTCACAAAGGAGCACCTATGAATAAGTCAGTGTTTTCGCGGTTGATCTCGAGTTTCGTCCCGCTGGTTGTGGTCACCTTTAGCGCCCTGATCATTGTCGCTTCTATCGTGTCCACAAATGCGCAGAAATCTAACGCTTATCAATATGGGACGGCAATGGCTGCGGAGTATGCCAATGGTTTCAATGCTGAATTACAGGCAGACCAGGCCCTGGGCCGGACAATGGCTCAGATGATGGAATCCAACTCCACGCAGAACCGCCAGGAGGTCATGAACGCGCTGAAAAACCTCCTGGACCAGCATCCGGAGGTCGTCGGCACTTACGTCGGCTATGAAGCCAATGCTTTTGATGGAAAAGACGCCAGTTTTGCCGGGGGCCAGGGAACGGACGCAACCGGCCGTTTTATCCCTTATTGGAATCGATTAACCGGCAATTTAACCCTGGATCCTCTCGCCGATGTGGATACTTCGGATTATTATCTGATCCCGAAACGCACCAAAGCCGACAGCGTCATCGAGCCCTATTTATACGAGGGGGTCTTGATGACCAGCTTCATCTCGCCCATCATGAAGCCGGATGGCACGTTCATTGGAATTGCCGGGGCGGATACCAGCCTGGCTTCGTGGGACAAGCGCGTTCAGCAGATCAAGAGCTTTGATACCGGGTATGCCTGGTTGGTGAGCAATACCGGCATTTTCATCTCTGCCCCTGATAAATCCTTCATCGGAACAAAAACTCTGGCCGACCTGGCGAAAGAAAAATCGAACCAGCAGCTCACCCAGTTGGCCGGCCAGATTCAGGCCAAAAAATCAGGCTTTGTCGAAACGACCGATCCGTTCACCGGGAAGAATGTGGTGATGTTCTACGCCCCGATCGACACCGGGGGTTGGAGCCTGGTCAACGTCGTTCCCGTGAATGAGATGATGGCCAGCGCGAACTCTTTGCGAAATATACTGATCGCGATCGGCGTTTTCACCCTCCTGCTGATCAACGGCATCATTTTTGTTTTCTCGCGAAGCTTTGCCAAACCAATCATTGAGGTATGGCGGGCTGCCAGCAAGATTGCGGATGGCGACCTGGACGTCCAGTTGAACATTAACCAGCAGGATGAGATTGGCCGGATGGCTATCGATTTCCAGCGCATGGTCGCCTACCTCTCCAGGATGGCAAACAGTGCGCAGCGAATCGCCCGTGGGGACCTGAGTGAAAAAATCACTCCCCAGTCCGAGCGAGATGTGCTTGGAAATGCCTTCGCCCAGATGGTCGCAAATGTGCGCTCCTCGGTTACCCGGGTTGCTGAGAACGCTTCCTCCCTGGGGGCGGCTTCCGGACAGTTGGCCTCTTCTGCCGAGCAGGCGGGCCAGGCTACCAGCCAGATCGCCGCCACCATCCAGCAGGTAGCTCGCGGCACCTCCCAGCAAACCGAATCGGTGACCCGCACCGCCTCAAGCGTGGAACAGATGAGCCGCGCCATCGATGGCGTCGCCAGGGGCGCGCAAGAGCAAGCCCAGGCAGTCGCCCGGACCGCGGAAATTACCCACGAGCTTACCAATGCCATCCAGCAGGTCACCAGCAATGCCGAAGCCGGGGCCAAAGGCTCCGAGCAGGCCGCCCAGGTAGCCAGAAGTGGGACGGAGATCGTCCATGCAACCATCCAGGGAATGGAAACGATCCAGGAAAAAGTAGCTCTCTCCTCCCAAATCGTCCAGGATATGGGCGTTCGCTCCGAGCGGATCAGTATGATCGTCGAGACGATCGAAGACATTGCCAGCCAGACCAACCTCCTCGCGCTGAATGCCGCGATCGAGGCGGCGCGGGCGGGCGAGCACGGCAAGGGCTTCGCGGTCGTCGCCGATGAGGTGCGTAAGCTGGCCGAGAAAAGCGCCCAGGCCACGAAGGAAATTGGAGGATTGGTAAAAGAGATCCAGAGCACGGTGGCGGATGCGGTCGAGGCGATGCAGGCCGGATCGACCGAGGTGGAACGGGGCGTCGGTCAGGCCAAACAGGCCGGCCTGGCCCTGTCAGAGATTCTGGGCGCCGCCGAGACGGTCAACCGGCAGGTGGGCGAAATCGCCACGGAGGCAAAGCACATGAGCCACCTGTCCGACGAGCTGGTGGCGGCCTCGGACGGGGTCAGCGCGGTGGTAGAGGAAAACACCGCCGCCACGGAAGAGATGAGCGCCGGCGCGGCCGAGGTGACCCAGTCGATCGAAAATATCGCCTCGGTCAGCGAGGAAAACAGCGCCGCTGTTGAAGAAGTTGGCGCTTCTGCTGAGGAGATGAGCGCGCAGGTGGAGGAAGTGACCGCATCGGCGCAGGCGCTGTCCGAGATGGCGCAGGCCTTGCAGGCGATCGTTGCCCAATTCAACCTGACCGGGGAGGATGTCCAGGCGAGCAAGAACAGCCTTCCAGCCAAACCCACGGCGCGATATTCTGAGCCTGGCACGCCGCTGAACGGGAATGGCCATGAGCGGGAAGTGTTTGAGGAAGATCTACGTTTTGTGAAGAGTGCCTTGAAAAACTAACCAAAATCACCGGAGCGGGAAGGAGGGAGCGCCTTCCCGCTCCGGACTGCGCTGGCTACCAGGGCGCGCCGGCGGGCGGCAGTATGGTCGACAAGCGGAATGGGGTATATTTTGCTCTGGATCACGCAGTTGGCGCACTGCATGGCTAATCATGCATGACCCAGGCGCTCAAGGATGACGTCCACCACTAATCAACTGACGAATTTCGACCGATCCTGTATCAACGCGCACCAGTTTACCGTCCTGCATCTGCAGCACCCGGTCGACGAACTCGCACATGCGCAGGTCGTGGGTGACCATGATCCCGGCGTGCTTTTGCTCGTGGATCAGCTCGGCGAAGGTCTCGACAACCTGGTAGGCGCGCCCGGTGTCCAGGCTGGCGGTAGGCTCGTCGGCCAGGACCAGGCTGGGGTTGTGAATCAGGGCGCGGGCGATGGCGACGCGCTGCTGCTGGCCGCCGGACATCTGGCTGGGGAGGCTGTTCATTCGCTCGCCCAGGCCCAGACGAGCCAGCAGCTCGCGGGCGCGCTGCTTCCCGGCCTGATCCAGCCGGCCGTTCAGGCGCAGCATCAATTCCACGTTCTCGACCGCAGTGAGATAAGGGATCAAGTTGTTGGCTTGAAAAGTGAAGCCGATCTTCTCACGGCGCAGGGCGACCCGCCTACGATCGTTCATCTTGACCAGGTCCTGGCCGTCGAGCAGGATCTGCCCGGAGGTGGGCTGGAGCAGCGCGGCGAGCATGGAGAGCAGGGTGGTCTTGCCCGATCCGCTGGGACCGACCAGGGCGACATACTCGCCTGCGCCGACTTGCAGGGAAACCCCTGCGACGGCCTGGATGGGTCCCTGGTCGCTGGCGTAGGTTTTGAAGACCGATTTCGCCTCCAGCGCGTAGGTGGTCTCGACGCCGGATTCAACAGGATTTCCCTGGTCGACTGCAGTCGCTGCGCTCCACAGGTTGACTTCGTTCACTCCGTTCATTACGTTCATCATGAGGCTAATCCCAAAGCTTTTAGCGGCTCGATGCGCACAGCATAGCGGATAGAGACCAGGCCGCCCAACGGACCGATGAGCAGCAGGGCCGCCACGGCGATCGTGGACGTGGTCCCGTTGAACACGATTGGGATGGTCGGCGGGAAGGTGAGCGAGAAGAGAAAGGTCAACAGGCTGCCGATGGCCACGCCGACCACGGTGGTGATCACGATCTGGAGCACCGCGGCGGCTGCGACCAATGGGTTGCCAACGCCGATGGCCTTGAGTACCCCGATTTGGGCGACCTTCTGGAGGATCTGGATCTGGAAGAATCCGCCGATGACCAGCACGCCGATGAAGAGGCTGAAACCACCCTGGGTGTTGAGCGTGCTCTGCTGGGCGGTGTACCCTGGCAGGGCTTCAATCGCGGCGGAGAGGGTAGCGGTCTCGATTCTGTTCACCTGCGATACCAGCCGCCGGCTGACCGCTTCCACCTGCGCGGGGTCCACCAGCCGGACGAGGATGACGTTGGCCACCGGGTTGGAGACGTCCACCTCGGCCTCGGATTTCGGGCGGACGCGGTCCCAGTTGTTGAATGGAGTAAAAATAGAGGGCTGCAGTGAATACTGCTGGCTGCTGGTAACGCCCACCACGCGCAGGTCGTAGAACCTGTCATCGGTGCCCTGGGTGACGCGCAGAGTGAGGGTATCGTCCACGGAGAGCCTGCTGCGCAGGGCGGTGTTGCGGTCGATAATGACTTCCCTGGCATTCGCGGTGCTGAACTGCCGACCGGCGATCACCGGCGGCTCGCCGGTATGGCCGGGCTCCACGCCGAGCAAGGCCACCTTGAGCGGCTGGAGATTTCCATCCACCGCCAGGGTGGCATTGGCGGTCCCGAGCATCCCGGCATCGGCCACACCCTCCACACGGCGGATCGCGTTCAGCCGGTCGCGGCTCAGGCGGCTGGCCTGGATCAACAGGTCGGATTTCGCCTGGTAGACGATCAACTGGGCGTTCAGTCGGGAGATATACTCGCGGTTGCCGTTGCCCAGGCCCTCGCCCAGGGCGGCGATGAAGAGGACCAGCAGGGTGATTAAGGCGATCACCAGGCTGACGAGGAAGAAGCGCCCGCGGCTGCGCCAGATTTCTTTGACGGCCAGGTAGCTAGAGATGGTTACACTTTCAAAGATATTCATGCTTCAACTATAGAATGGGGGAAAGAAACCTTCAACGTTTTGTAGAAGGTTTGTATAGGAATGACAAAGAAGACCCTACGGCGAATTGAGCGCGGAAAACGCAGCTTCGCGGTACTCCTTCGGCGTGGCTCCCGACCATTTCTTGAAAGCTTTGCGAAAGACGCTCGGCTCGGAGAAACCGAGCAGGTAGGTGATCTGCTCGACGGTGTAGTTCTCGCGCAGGTATTGTTTGGCCAGCCGCTCGCGAATATCTCTATGCAGGTCGCTGAAGATGACCCCCTCATCCTCGAGCCGCTTCTGCAGGGTGCGCACGCTGACCGCCATCTCTTTGGAGACCTTTTCGATGGACAGCTTTTCATCATCCAGTCGGGAGAGGATGATTTTGGTCACCGCACGGGTGTGCTCCTTGGGGCGGTCGAGTTCGGCGAGAAAATCCTGGGCATACTTTTCGAAATAGGCCAGTAGGGTGGGATTGGCCATCAAGACCGGGATGTTGCCGATGGCCCAGTCCACGGTCAGCGAGTTTTCTTTCTGGCCGAAAAGCACCGGGCAGCAGAAAACCCGCTCGTACTCGGCGGTCGATTCGGGTTGGGGGTAAATAAAGGTCACCTGAAGCGGGTTGAGGGAACGCCCGGTCAGGTTGCGCATCATGCGCACCGAGCTGGAGAAAGTTGCTTCAAAACAGTGGCGCGACATCTTCGGGGCGTGTGGCGGGGTGAAGAAGACCGCTTTGACCTTTTTGAAGCCCAGCTCGGCGCGCGCCTCGATCAGGTTGCCGATGATGCGCTGGTAGCGGCCCGATTTTTCGAAAGCCTCCCCCAGCGTCCTGCAGTTCATCATCAGGTAGCCGAGGATCGACCAGCTTCCGGGTTCGAAGTACTCGCCGTAATGCAGGCCAAAAAATGGGTCGTTGACGTACTCCGCCGCAGAGTCCTGGATGTGGAGGTACGTCTCGATCGGCAGGCGCGTGTCGGGAGCTTTGACCTGCTCCGGGTCCACGCCGATCGAGCGCAGGAACCCGTCGATATCGACCTGCAGCGAGCGCAGATAGAGGAACATCTGGTTGAGGACGCTGATGGAAACGGTGATGGGCTCGGGCGCTGAACTCATACCAACATGATACCGTATTTTGCGCCAAATGACACAAAATTTGCAGAAAAAACCATTGGGAAACTGGCTTGAAATGGCTATGATGAGAATGTCCAATGTTGCGGTTGGAAATAGACAGGAGTTAGACTATGGGACCTGCTCATCTCGCCGCCGGTCTGGCGGCAAAATCGGCTGCCAGGAAAGTTCCCCTGTGGGTTCTCCTGGTCGCCAGCGAAGCGCTCGACCTGCTTTGCTTTGGATTCATGGCCCTGGGACTGGAAAGGGCCGGGACCAGCCGAGTAGATTTTTCTCACGGCATCCAGGTTACCACCCCCGGCTGGATCCCCTGGTCGCACGGGCTGTTCATGGCGGTGGTCTGGTCGCTGCTTGCGGCCGTGATCTGCGGCTTGATCTTCCACGACCGCCGCTCGGGGATCGTCATCGGGCTGGTCGTGTTCAGCCACTGGGCGCTGGATTTCATCGTCCATCCCGGCGAGCTGCCCCTGCTCTTCGCCGGCTCGCCGACGGTCGGCTTGGGTCTGTGGACGACTGGCCCGGGGTTGATCGCCAGCGCCGTGCTGGAGGTTGCCCTCATCGGCGCCGGGCTGGTCCTATACTTCCGCGGGCGGAAGCTACCGGCGCCGGCTACGACCTGACCACCAACCTGAGGAAAGAAATCCGATGAACCGCACTACCAAAACCATCGTAAGCATTATCGGCGCGCTGCTGGGCTTCGCCGGCATAGACCACGGATTTTTCGAGGCCATTCAAGGCAACACGCCTACCCCCGGCCTGTTGATCATGGCGATTGGCGAAGGCAACCCTTTTGGTTTCCCGGCCGGCGAGGGCGCCTTCTCCATCGTTCCCAATTTCCTCGTCACGGGAATCCTGGCCATGCTGGTCGGCGCGACGATCATCGTCTGGTCGGTGGGCTTCGTCCACAAGAAGCACGGAGCGACCGTCTTCCTCCTGCTCTTCATCCTGCTTCTCCTGGTGGGGGGTGGGATCGGGCAGATCGTGTTTTTCCTGCCGGCCTGGGGGATCGCCACGCGCATCCATAAACCGCTGGCCTGGTGGCGAAGGGCCTTGCCGGAGCCGGTCCGCGGAACACTCAGCGCGATCTGGCCAGTGACGCTGGCGATCAGCGTGGTGAGCTTTCTGATCGGCCTTTATATCGCCATCAGCGGCCAGGTTCCGGGGGTGAGCACCAGCGGTCCCGACCAGGTGCTGGCGGTCTGCTGGGCGTTCGTCTTCGGCGGCGGGCTGGGCGGGTTCGTTCTCTCGTTTATTTCCGGGTTCGCGTCGGACCTGCGCAAACAGGCCGGGGAGAAGGTCTATGGTATCCACGCAAACCAGGCCTGAGATCGGGACCGCGGCCTGGGCAGCCCTCTATCGGGCCGGCGGCGCTGCGGCTCTCCTCGCGGGGCTGATCTTCCGCCGCAACCTCGGCGCCGAGGTCTCCCTGTTCTTCCATGGGGGAGCGCAGCCCGCCACGGTCGCGGAGTGGTACGCCCTGTTCCAGAGGAGCCCGCTGACCGGCCTGGCCTACCTGGACTTCTTCGACCTGGTCGATTACCTGCTGGTCGGGCTGGCCTTCCTCGCGCTGGGGGCGGCGCTCTGGAAAACCTCGCGGAGCGCGGTGGCGGTCGCCCTGGCCTGCGGGGGGGTGGGGATCGCGGCCAATATCGCCGGGAATACCTCTTTTGCCATGCTTTCGCTGAGCCAGCGGGCCGCGGCGGCCGCCTCGGAGGCGCAGCGCGCCATGCTGCTGGCCGCGGGGCAGGCGGTGCTGGCCTTGAACGACCCGCAGTCGATCTTCCAGGGGATGGGGGATACGGCCGGCTACCTGCTGCTGGCTACGGCCGCGCTGATCTTTTCGCTGCTCATGCTGCGCGGACAGTCATTCAGCCGCTGGGCAGCGATCCTGGGCATCCTGTCCAGTGCCTGCGACCTGGCCTACTGCGCGACCTTTGCCTTTGCGCCGTTCCTGCGGGCGTACCTGCTCTCGGCGGGCGGCCTGTTCGTGACGATCTGGCATATCCTGGTTGGTTTGCGGCTTTTACGGCTGAGCCGGTCCAGAGGAGTGGAACCATGATGAGAAAAGCAACTCGCGTCGTTGCCGCGGCCCTGGGCGTGCTGGCCGGGCTGGCCGGGCTGGAGCATGGCATATTTGAAATCCTGCAAGGGAACGTCACGCCTGCGACCCTGGCTTTCCCCTCGATGGGCCCACCCTGCGACCCAAAGGTGGCCTGGAGCGGCTGCGAGCCGGCGTTGAGCATCCTGCCCAACCTGCTGATCTCTGGAATCCTCACCGTGTTGATCAGCCTGGCAGTGATTGCCTGGTCGGCGGCCTTCGTCCAGCGCAAGAATGGTGGGACGGCCTTGATCCTGCTCTCCCTGCTCCTGCTCCTCATTGGGGGCGGTTTCTTCCCACCCCTGATCGGCCTGATCGGCGGCATCGCCGGGACGCGGATCCTTAAGCCATTCAACCGGAAACCCTCCGGCGGCCTGCTGCGGCTCGCCGCGGCCCTGTGGGCCTGGCCGCTGGTCCTCCTCTCGGTCTGGTCGTTCGGGCAGTTCCCGGTCGGTTATTTCTTCAACGATTTTCTGAAGAGCATCATGGGCTTTGGCCTGCTGCTGATCCTGACCATGCTGCCGCTCTCGGTCTTTTCGGCGTACGCCCGCGACGCGCAGGCCGCCCCAGGCGAGCCAAAGAAGGAGGCAGTTTATGCAGTCTAACACTGAGCCGGCTCGCTGGAACGGGATCTGCCGCATCGGCGGCGCGGCCGCTCTGGGCGGGGTCCTGGTGGGCCTGGTCGAGATCTCGATCACCTTCTTGCCGGGCGGGAACACGGTGCAGAACAGCGTGGTCGACTGGTTCCATCTCTTCCAGGCCAACTGGTTCATGGGGCTCCGCGACCTGGGCCTGCTGAATATCCTGTTCAATACCCTGGGGATCCTGACCTTTTTCGGCCTGTATGCCGCGCACCGCGACGATCGAAACCAGCCCTACGCTGCGCTGGCATTGCTCGTCGCTTTTTTGGGGATCGCCGTGTTCTTTGCGACCAACCGCGCCTTCGCCATGCTCGACCTCAGCCGGCAGTATGCGGCGGTCGAGAGCGCTGCCCAGCGGGCGATGCTGGAAGCCGCGGGGCAATCGATGCTCTCAGTCGGCCGCAGCCACTCGCCCGGCACTTTTCTGGGCTTCTTCTTCTTGGAGGCTGCCGGGGTGCTGTTCTCGCTGGTCATGCTGCGCGGCCAGCTCTTCAGCCGGGTGACGGCCTGGGTGGGGATCCTGGGGTTTGGCTGCCTGCTGGTCTTTGAAATACTCTCATCATTTATCGCCGGCCTGAACGGCGCGACCATGCTGCTGGCGATTGCGGCCGGTCTCCTGACCATGACCTGGAACGTCCTGATCGCGCGGAGGCTATTCCAGATCGGCAGGGATGGTAGCGCGCTGGCGCCGGCCGACCCCCATCCCCTTCCACACCCGATGGATCTCGCCTAAACTCGGGGAAAATGAGGCCCTCTATGGATACTCTCTCACGGTTTATCATACCTGGCGCCATCTTCCTGCTCACCGTGGCCTCCGGCCTGTGGCTGGGCCTGTCTGGAAAGCCGCTCAACGGGGCGATCTTTAACTTGCACAAACTGATCGCCCTGGCGGGGGTCGTTCTCACCGTCCTCCAGGTCGTGCGCGGGCTGAAAGGCGCGGAGGTTCAGGCGCCGGTCGTTGGCCTGCTGGTCCTGGCGGCGGTCTGCGTCGTAGCCTTGTTCGCCACAGGCGCCCTGATGAGCATCGGCAAGGTGGATTATTCCTGGATGCGTACGATCCACAACATCGCGCTGGGCCTGCTGGTCCTTGCGATGGCGGCCCAGGTCTATCTATTGGCTGGTAGGGCGGGATGAGCTATCTAAGCGTGATGGTCACGCGGCGCGGTGGGCTGGAAATGTTGCAACTGGTCGAGACTGAGCTGCGCTCGCCAGCCGCCAGGGAGGTGCGCGTGCGCATTCTCGCCGCGCCTCTCTGCCAGGACGACGTGGCTGCCCGGTTGGGCAACCGCCCGGTGCTGCCCAAAGTTCCCTTCATACCCGGGTACGCCATCGTCGGCAGCGTGGACGCGGTTGGCGAGGGGGCAGGTCTCTTTCGACCGGGTGAGCGGGTGGCGGCGCTGACCCAGTTCGGCGGCCACGCCGAGTATATCACCCTGCCTGAGGAGAAACTGGTCCGCGTCCCTGAGACGCTGGACCCGGCCGAAACCTCCACGCTGATCCTGAACTACCTGGTTGCCTTCCAGATTCTGCACCGGGTGGCAAAGGTCGAGGTGGGACAGACCGCGCTGGTCATCGGCGCGAGCGGTGGGGTGGGAACGGCTTTCTTGCAGTTGGGCCGGCTGGCCGGGTTGCGCATTTACGGGTTGGCTTCCCGGAGCAAGCACAGTTCCCTTGCCGAATACGGCGCGACCCTGATCGACTATCACACCCAGGATTTTGTCGACGTGCTGCGCCAGTGCGAACCGGGCGGCATTGACTTTGTCTTCAACGGCATGGACGACCGCTATTTTTCAAGCGGGCTGGCTGCCCTCAAGCGCGGCGGCGCGCTGGTGCACTACGGCGCTCCGCAGAGCTTTGCCGGCTTGCTCCGCCTGGTCGCCCGCGTGATCTTTACCAATCTCCTGCCCGACGGCAAGCGAATCGAGGGCTACGGCACCCACCGCCTCGGGGTGAGTGTATTCAAAGAGGATTGGAAGGCGCTCTTTCAGCTCCTGGAGGCCGGCCAGATCCGGCCGATCATCGCCGCGAAATTCCCGCTCCGCGAAGCCCGAAAGGCCAACGCGTTGGCCGAGAGTGGCCAGGCGACCGGCAATATCGTCCTGATCATGCCGGGATTGGAGAGAGAATGAACAACAGCATTCTGGTAACTTATGCTTCGCGGACCGGCTTCACTCGCGGCATAGCCGAAGCGATCGGCAGGACCCTGGCCCAGAACGGCGCGGCGGTGGACGTGCTGCCCATGGCGGAGGTCCGCGACCTCTCGGCTTACGATGCGGTGGTGGCGGGGAGCGCCATCCAGGGCAAGCAGTGGTTGCCCGAGGCGCTCCAGTTTGTGCGAGGGCATCGCGCCGAGCTGGCGCGGAGGCCCTTCGCCGCTTTCCTGGTGTGCATGACCCTGGCGATGCGCGACGGCGAGAAGTACCGCCCGTTCGTAGCCGATTTCCTCAGCCCGGTGCGGACTTTGGTCCACCCGGTGAGCGAGGGCCTCTTCGCCGGCGGGCTGGAGATCCGCAAAATCCCTTCGCTGTCCGACCGGATCAAATTCCGCCTGAGCGTGCTCTTTGGGGTCTGGTCAGAGGGCGACCACCGCGATTGGGGGGCGATCCGGACCTGGGCCGAGGGGCTGCTCCCGAAACTGGTCGAGGCCAACAGGAGCGAACATGAACGCGAATCTTAACCCAACGATTCGCACGGTCATCGCCGCGTGCGGGATTATCTGCGGCGTCTCGGGACTGGAGCACGGCTTTTTCGAGACCCTGCAGGGAAACGTCGCGCCGGCGGGCCAGATGATCAGCGCCATCGGCCCGGCGCAGCGCTTCTGGCCCGGCGGCATCGAGACTGCCTTCACGATTGTCCCCAATTTCCTGGTCACGGGCATTCTGGCTATGCTGTTCAGCCTGGCGGTGATCGTCTGGTCGGCGGGGTTCCTGCAGCGCCGCGGCGCTGCGCTGGTCTTCCTGTTGCTTTCGGTTGCGCAGTTCATGGTCGGCGGGGGCTTTGCCCAGATCTTCCTGGTCATCCTGGCGGCCGCCGGCGCGACGCAGATCCACGGGTCGCTGCGCTGGCTGCGGGGTCTTCCGGCTGGCCTCCGGCGCGCCTTTGGTACTCTCTGGCTGCCTGGCCTGGTCGTCTTCGGCATATCCTTCGCCGGGGCGATCTGGGCGGCGATTTTCGGCTATTTCCCCCTGGTCAGCGATCTATATCCCCTGCAAGGCGAAGCCCTGACCGCGTTCCTGTGGGGGCTGGCGGACGTGATGCTGGTGACACTCCCGCTGGCCATCCTCGCCGCCCTGGCGCGAGACAGCCTGCCCGGGAGAGGGATAAAAGGAGAACGGAGATCGAACAGTTACCCGGTTGCGTAGTGGCTTGGTTGCCAAGGCACCGGGTTGCTTAGGCAATTGATCTCCCTGTCTGGATAGTCCAAGGCGTCTTTGTGGTTCAAGTTTTTGAAAAGGAATCTACCCCGATGAACGGTTTGCGCATCTCCGCTGTGTCCCGAATGAGGCCGCTGTTTGGGCTGTCGCTGTTCGCCGCGGCGCTGGTCGCGGCTCTCGCGCTGGACGGCCTGCTCTTTCAGGATGCTGTCTACCCGAGCGAGGCGTTGCGCCGCTCCTTCGTCCCCAACGACCTGGTCAACCTGATCGTCGGGCTGCCGGTGCTGCTCGGCTCGCTGGCGCTGGCCTGGCGCGGCCGGCTGGCAGGGCTGCTCTTCTGGCCGGGGGCGCTGCTCTTCATCGCCTATAATGCCATCGCCTACGCCGCCGGCCTGCCGTTCGGGCCGCAGACCGTCCTCTACGCGGCGCTGGCGGTCCTGAGCCTCTTTAGCCTGTCTCGCCTGCTCGCCAGCCTGGACGCCGCGCAGATCCGGCAGCGGCTCCAGGGCGCTGTACCCGCGCGCTTCGCCGGGGGCGTACTGATTGTCTTCGGCGCCCTCTTCTTCCTGCGCCAGGCCGCCAGCCTGGGGTCGCTCAGCGGGCCGGAGCTGGGAACCGCGCTGGCCGACCTCCTCGTCTGCCCGGCCTGGGTGATCGGCGGGATCCTGCTCTGGCGCAAGCAGGCCCTCGGCTACGCCCTGGGGACCGGGCTACTCTTCCAGTCCTCCATGCTGTTCGTTGGGCTGCTGGCCTTCTTCGCGCTGCAGCCGCTGCTGGTCGCTGCGCCGTTCCGGATGGCCGATTTTGTCGTGATCCTGGTCATGGGGCTGGTGTGCTTCGTCCCGTTCGGGCTGCTGGTGAGGGGGGTGGCGAGGGTAGAATAGCTGCTGCGCATCTCAACCAGATCCCGACGATTTTCAACCAGGATTTCAACCCAGGAATGGTGTTGGAGGGGGTGCGGTTCGTAGACCCATTTGCCGCGGATTTTCGAATGCAGGAGTGGATGGGGGAGTAAGGCATCAATTCCCTGCCCTCCGACGGTCAGGATGCGATGATTTCACCGGTCCAGCGGTCGCGGTTGGCCCAGAACGGGCATTGCGGACAGACTTCTCCCTCGGGATAATCGATCCCTTCCTCGTGCGGGCAGCCGATGATCCGGTCCATCATCGTGATCCGGTACGGACGGTTGTACTCGATGTACTCGGCCATTTCCATCTGGATCTTTTCATCCTTGCGCGCGTCCACGGCGTCCGCGAACCACTTGCGCACGACGGTGGTCGCTCCCTGCGAGGCGATAAACCCAACCACGACTTTTGAGGCGAACTGATCGTCAGGGCCGTAATAGGCGATGGTGACAATCGGGTATCCGGTTTTCCGGTTGGCCAGCTTTTGCAGGTAGTATTTTCTCTTGTCCATTTTAGCTCTCGTTTAGCTCGTCTCGGGAAAAGGACCTGCCGGGCCTGGCACATTTGAACTGCTCTATCCATGCGCCTGGATCGGAGGTCGTTTCCATTGCTCCTTTCATATTCTAAGGCAATCCAGGCGCTTGGGAAGTGATCCGATCCGGCTTCTTACTTGGGGTCCAGGACGACGCGCAGCCTAGGCGCCAGGAACTGGGTTCTAAGCGTCCTCCTGACGGTTCTCGTCCCCCAAATGCTGGAACAGGGTGATCTGCATCCCATCCGGGGACTGGACGCGGGCGTTGGTATCCCCCCAGGGGGTGAGCACCGGCGGGTGGACCAGCGCGGCGCCCCAGGCGACCAACCGCTCGACGGCTGCCTCCACATCCGGCACCTGGAGGGCAAAGCGCACCGGCCCGCTGACCCGGCGGCCGACTTCGAGCCCGTCCACCATGTCGGCCTGGGCCTCGTTGAAGAGCTCGAGCGTCCCGTGTCCCATCTCGAGCAGAACGGCGCGGCTGGGACCGTCGGTCCAGATCTCGGCCGGCTCCAGGCCCAGCCCAACGGTGTAGAAATCGAGGAGCCGTTCGTATTCGGCCGCGGTCAGCGCGACGCGCAGCTCGAGAACCGGGCGATGGGTGTTTTCCATTTCAATGATCCTTCAACAATTTGAACCACGGCAAAAGATATCGATTTATCGTATTGTAACCCGTTTGGTTCTTCCATGCGGTTGCTTCAGGTCGGATGTGTAAATATAGCCTTTCCTTGTTTACACTTTAATAAATAAGTGTTAATATGGGTCTGTTGTATTTACACGTTCGAGCGGGGTGAGACTTTTGATGGACCCGAAACAGTATCGCAGCCAGGAAGCAGGGAGAGCCATTCTTACGCCAATGGGGTATTGGGCATTTCTGCCCGGCCCGCTGCCTCCAAAGATCAACTGGTCTTCCAACCTTGTGTCGACCCTGTCCGAGGCAGAGCGAGACCTGAGCCGGCTGGCCACACTTATCAGCGCTTATCCCTTTCCAGGGCTTTTGATCCAACCCTTTATCCGGAATGAAGCCGTCATCTCCTCCCGGATTGAAGGGACACAGGCATCGCTGCTCGATCTGTACACCTACGAAACAGCCCAGCTTTCCTTCCTGGAAAGAACGGGTGACGTCCGGGAAGTCTACAACTACGTGCGCGCCATGGATTATGGGCTTGAACGCTTGAAGACGCTTCCCGTTAGCCTGCGGCTGATCCGCGAGATCCACGCGAAGTTAATGGAAAATGTGCGCGGCGGGGCGCTTACTCCCGGTGAGTTCCGGAGAAGTCAAAACTGGATTGGCCCGGTGGGCAGCACCCCATCAACGGCCCCCTACGTTCCGCCACCGGTGGAGGAAATGCACCTGGCGCTGGATCTTCTGGATAAATTTATCCACAACGACACCGACATGCCTCCACTGGTCCGCACAGCATTGATCCATTATCAATTCGCGGCGATCCACCCGTTCCTGGATAGAAATGGGCGGGTGGGGAGGCTCCTGATCGTGCTCTTGCTGTGCGAATGGGGATTATTATCACAACCGCTGCTCAATTTAAGCGCCTACTTCGAACGCTATCGCCAGGAGTATTACGACATGCTGTTAGCGGTTTCCCAGAAAGGAGCCTGGGAAACCTGGCTGCGATTCTTTTTGCGCGGAATTGGCGAGCAGGCTCGTGAAAGCGTTGTCCGAATGGAGCGGCTGCGGGAAATCAGGGCAAAGTACCAGCCGGTCGTGGATCGAGAACGCAATGCTGCCCGCATGGGCGCTGTGCTCGACTTCCTGTTTTCGCGGCCGGTACTCTCCGTCCGGCAGGCGGCCGATGGAGTGGGTATCCCTTTCAAAACCGCTCGGGCCTACCTGGCGAAACTCGAGCGGGCCGGTGTGCTGCGAGAAATTACAGGATACGCCCGAAACCGCATCTTCCAGGCGGATGAAATTTTGCGGGCCGTGCAGGGGAACGATCTCTTAGCGTGAAACGCCGGGCGCGGAGAGAGGCCTGCCGCTGCGCTTTAGCGCCCGCAAGGCGCGCAGGGTGACCCATTTGCTGGGCTGGCCCTTCTTCTCGATGTCCATCCACATTTTCGTGTTGAGGGAGTTTTCCATCTTCCAGCGGCCCTGCTCGTCCTGCTTATCCAGGATGAAGTGGAGCGCGTTGGCCAGGCGGGGATCCCCGCCGCAGCCCAGGTCGGCGAGCACCCCGGCGGTCTCGAGGACGTCGCTCCAGTAGCTCAGGGGGAAGCCGAACTTAAACCAGGTCGAGCTGACCCGCTGCGTATAGGGGTAATCGGCCCGGGCGGGATCGCGGGAGAAGAGAAACTCGATCCCCACCAGTATCGCTCGCTGCACTTCAGGGGTGCGCCGCTCCGGCGGAACGGCGCTCAAAGCCTTCATCGCTTTGACCGCGCCCCACCCGCAGGGCTGATCCAGATTGACCGCGCAGGTGAAGCCCGGCCCGCTGGTGAGGGTGCCGCGATAGCGGATGGCGCCCTCCCCGGTGATGGCCAGAGCCTGCCAGCGGAGCGCAGCCTGGACGCGGGGGTGGTCGCCGTATCCCAGGGAAATGAGAGCGGCCAGCAGGTTGCCGTTGAGGCAGTGGATCCCGCCGCGCGGAATGGGGGGATTGTAGGCAGAAAAGGCGCCGGTCTCGGTCTGGTTGGTCGCCAGGAGGTACTCGCAGCCACGGCGAACGCGCTCGTCACGCGGGTCGGCGCCCAAAGCGGCCAGGAAGGTGATCTGCCAGACGGTGCCGCGGTACTTGGGACTGTAGCCGGAGCCGGCCTTGGACCAGTAGCCCGCCGGGTCCTGGGCCGCCAGGATGGCCGGGACCGGACCGGTCGCCATCACCGCGGCCTGCGCCTGGCGGACCTCCGGGTCGTCCTCGGGCCGGTCGAGCAGGTCGCGCAGGGCGAAATAGCGCACCCCTGGGTTGGCCGGGTCGGTCTCTAAAAGCCAGGGAAGCGCTTTAGCCCGATTCCGGCGGCTCAGCGGTTCGAGCCTGGCCAGGCGTTCGTTGAGTTCGTCCAGGCGCCTCTCGATACCGCTGAACTCGTTTGTCATGGGCGTCTCCATGAAGAATCTGGTTCTGATCAGAACGAAGATAATTATTTCTTATTATATGGCAATTGAGCTGTATTTCGCCTCTCAATTATCCGCTGGGACGGGTGGCCTGGCTGAGCTCCGCGACCTCGTCCGGGGCTAGGGAGAAGGTCAGCGCGCCCGCATTTTCAGCCGCCTGGCGGCTGTTCTTTGCCCCCGGGATGGGCAGGACGATCTCATTTTCGATCAGCCAGCGCAACGCGACCTGGCTCGGGCTTTTACCGTAACGCTGTCCGATGGTGCGCAGCAGGTCGATGACGGGCTGAACAGCCTCGATGGCCTTACCGCGAAAAGTGGGCATGAAGCGCCGCAGCCCGCTGGCCCGCTTTTGGACCGAATATTTTCCGGTGAGCGCGCCGCTGGCCAGGGGGGAGTACGCGATCAGGGTGACGCCCAGTTCGCGGCAGCCGGCGAGCACGCCGTCCACCTCCGGGTTGCGGTAGAGCAACGAATACCGAACCTGGTTCGACGCGAGGGGGATGCCGCGTTTGGCCAGCTCGGCGTGAGCCTGGCGCATTTGCTCGGCTGAGAAATTGCTCACCCCGACCGCGCGAACCTTGCCCGCCTCGACTGCGTCGGCCATGCAGTTCATCAGCTCGGGGATGGGCAGGCGCCCGCTGGGAAAATGCACCTGGTACAGATCGATATAGCTGCGATCCAGGCGGGACAGGCTGGCTTCCAGGGCTTTGGAATAATCGCTGATCCTCGAAAAGGGGGTGGGGGGAAATTTGGTCGCGATGATCACCTCTTTCCCGCGGGCCAGCTCGCCAACCCGGCGCTCGGACGCGCCGTTGGAATACATCTCGGCCGTATCGATCAGATTCACCCCGGCTTGCAGACAAACCTCCAGGGCTCGTTCTTCTTCCAGGGCGCTGTCGGAGGGCCCGTAGGACATCTGTGCCGGGGTCCAGCGCGACAGCCCTTTGGGTTGTCCCCAGACCATCGCTCCGACGCCCATGCGTGGCACCCGCAGGCTGCTTTGACCCAGGGTAAAAATGTTTTCCGTCATAAAATCCTTCTTTCGAAAATCCGGCGACGACGCATCCTTGTCTTGCCGAAAGGCCGGAGATATGTTACGATACAGATCTGTATAGTAGTATAAAGACAGGTCTGTATCGTGTCAACTTGGACTTTCGGACAGGTATTTCTAACAGGGAAAGCGTAGATGAGTGAGACGTCAGCCCTATCAACCCGGGAAAAAATTCTGCATATCGCCGGAGAGCTTTTCTTCCGCTACGGTTACCGGGCGGTCGGGGTCGATACGATCGTCAGGGAAACGGGGGTCGCCAAGATGACCCTCTACCGCCACTTCCCTTCCAAGGACGACCTGATCGTGGCTTATCTGGAACGGGTGAGCGAGCAGATGCACGCCTGGCTCGACGGCGCCATCCAGCCGTATGCCGGCGATCCACGCCGCCAAATGCAGGCCATTTTCGAGTCTTTGGAGGAGTTGGTGCAGAGCCCGCAGTGCTACGGCTGCGCCTTCCTGATCACCGCGGTGGAGTACCCGGAGCCGGACAGCCCAGGACACCGCGTGGCGCGAGCGCACAAAGATTCGATGCGCGAGCGGTTCCGGGCCCTTGCCGGGGAGGCAGGAGCTCGCCAGCCGGAGATCCTGGCGGACCACCTGCTGCTATTAATGGATGGCGCTTTCGCTGCTGCGCGGATGTTTGGCATTCGCAACCCGGGCCAGAACGTGGCCGAAGCTGCGGCTTTGCTGGTCGAGGCAGCGGTCGCGTAAGGTGCGGCTGATTGATGTGCTCCTGGAGACCTGGCCCTGGTCACCTGGTTATGAAAAGCTCACAGATCAAACACCGCCACTGCGCGCACGGGCGAGCCGGTCCCGCCGCGGATCTTGAGCGGCAGGCCGATAAAACGGAAGCGTCCGCGGCCGGCCAGCCGGTGCAGATTGACCAGGTTTTCGTAGTGGGTGAAGCCGAGCTCGCCGCAGATGTGATGGACTTCCTCGTTGGATACGCGGCGCACGCCCGGCGAGGCGGTCTCCACCCCGAATGCGGCGATGCGCTGCCCGCCCAGCCAGCGCGCCGCGGCGGCGCTGATCCCAGGGCCGTTGAACCAGTCCTCCGTCCCGAACGCGCGACGGTAATGATCGGTATAGATCAGCACCGTGTCCGCCGGGCGGATCTCCTCACCCGCCGCGGCCAGGGCCTGCTCCAGGTCAGCCGGCTCGATCAGCTCGCGCAGGCCCTTATGCGAGAGGTCCAGGCAGATTCCTTCGGTGTAAAACATGCTCAGCGGCATGCTCTCGATCGACTGGCCGCGGTAGGGACGGCCCATGTGGTTGAGCGCGTCGACGTGAGTGCCGGTGTGCTCGCCCATCTCGAGCAGATTGACGGCGGGGGTGGCCTCGTCGCTGCCGGCAATTCCTTCCCACTCTTCGTGGGTGGCGTAGACACTGATCCTGACCTCGGGCAGGCCGTGAAAGACCGGCATCCCGGTATAGATTTCCTGGCTTAAATCGACGATTTCGGGCATGGGTCGATCCTTTTTTGAGAAAAGGTCGAAATCTAATTTGATCAATTCTATATCCGAATAAGGTCTATTCCAGTTGTCAAAACCCTTTGCATCTGATTTTTTTATGCTTCTGCTGGCGCGGCGGAGAGGCTGGCGCTGAGGTTTTTTAGCTCAGGCTGAAATGACGCGACGAGCGTCACGAGCAGCACCAGCGCACCGGGGATCACGAACAGCAGGGTCAGGTTCCACTTGCTGAGCACCCCGGCCAGCGCCTGGGAAATCGGCATCAGACCATTGCTGGATAAGATCAGCAGGCTCATCATGCGCCCCAGCATCGCCTTGGGCGTGTTGGTCTGGATCCAGGTGAACAGGAGGATCGCCAGGAACCCGTTCCCCAGGCCGAGCAGAAGGTTCAGCCCGAAATCGATCCAGGTGGAACGGATAAAGCCCATAGAGGCGATCACGACGCCGAAGGCGGCGATAAAGAGAAGCAGAATCACGCGCAATCGCGACCCGCTCGGGCGGGGCAGCGACCCGGCGATCAGATAGCCGCCCAGGTTGCCCCCGGCGTAGGCCGACATGAGCAGGCCAAAGGCAGTGGCGCCCTCGGGCAGGCGCTGGTTGGCCAGTACGGGGATGCCGACCATGATCGGGCCGATGATGAGGAAATTGACCGCCATGAGAACCAGGAACATCAGGCGCAGGGTTTTGTTTACCCACATAAAATGAATTCCATCCCGGATGGATTTCCAGACGTTTTCCTCTCCTGCGGCTTTCGCGGGCGCCTTTTGGGCCTTTCCGGCGCGGATCAGCTGCAGGGTCACGGCCGAGACGACAAAGGAGAAGGCGTCGATGGCGAAGGCCAGGCCGATCCCGAAATCGGATTGGGAATATCTGCCGATGAGGATACCGGCGATGGTCGGGCCGACGAACCCGGTCAGCTGGGTGACGCCCATCATGAGCGAGTTGCCGGCCTGCAGGTCCTGCTCTTCGACCAGCATCGGGACGATGCTGTTTTCGGCCGGGATGGCAAACCCGGCCACGATCCCGAACGCCAGGCCAAAGGCGTAGACCATCCACATCTGGACCAGGCCGCTGAAGACCAGGAAGGCCATGATGGCGGTGAGGAAGAAGCGGGTGACGTTGGCGACCAGCATCACCAGCCGGGGAGAAATTCTGTCGGTGATCGCCCCGCCGAAGAGCATGAACACGGCGCGGGGGAAGCCCTCCAGGGCCAGGACGATCCCCAGGGCCAGGGGGTCGTTGGTGATCTTGAGCACCAGCCAGGGCGTGGCGATGAGCGCGAACTGGTCGCCGAGCAGGGAAGTGGCCGCGCCGGCGAAGAGCAGGCGGAAATCGCGCAGCCCCATCACGCGGGCCATCGGGTTGGATTTGGAAGGGGAATTATTCATTAGAAATGGTTTACCTCTCACAGTTTGATCGATCTCATCAGTGTATATACGATGGATGGGGTCGAGAGGTTTCAGGGAAGATTTTTCATATAAATAAAAACTGCCCGCAGAAGTAATGTATAATTTTTGAGGATGGTAAATCACATGACTTTGATTGCTCCGACCGTTGATACTCGCGTTCGCATTCCAAAAGAAGTAATTCGGGAGATGGTAACGCGTATAGCTTTGCAATTTAAACCCATAAAGATCATTCTTTTTGGTTCTTATGCGCATGGGAAGCCGCGTCCAGAGAGTGATGTTGATCTGTTGATTGTCATGAATACCAATCTAAAGGAATCAGAGCAGGCATTGCACATCCGCCAATATATTAATCCTTTGTTTGGGGTTGACATCCTGGTCTATACACCTGCCCGCTTGAAAGAGCGTCTAGGTTGGGGCGACTCATTCTTGGAAGAAATAACGTCGAAGGGTCGGGTTATGTATGAATCCCCTGACGCTTGAATGGGTGGATAAGGCAGAGGGAGATCTCACAACAGCCAGGCGAGAATACCGGGCTCGCATTGCTCCTAATTTCGACGCTGTTTGTTTTCACACTCAGCAAGCTGCAGAGAAATACTTAAAAGCCTTGCTCCAAGAAAGTGGAACGCCAATTCCCCGTATCCACAGTTTGGCTGACCTGCTCGCTCTGATTTCCAAACTTGATCCGGATGTTTTATTGATCCAGGCTAATGCCAATGTATTGGAGGGTTTTGCGGTTCAATACCGCTACCCAGGTTTATCGGCAGACAAAGCGGAAGCAAAACTCGCACTTTCTGCCGCTGATAGAGTCTGTTCGTTTATTCGAGCAAAACTCGGATTGTGATGATTTTCTTGCCAAACAGCAGGTATAAAAGTCTATCTGCACAATGATGTCATCAGCACCACGAAAATTCGGGCCGTTTTTGTATACAGTCAATCAAAATGACGATAAAAACACAGTAGGATCCCAGTTTGGGGATTCTACTGTGTTTTATGCTCTTTGTGGTTCGAGAATCCCCTACAATGAAATCTCCGGGTTGGTTTCGCCGCGGATGAATGCCTCGGTGGCCTCGTGGGCGATCTCGTCCTTGTACTGGACGGGCGGGGTCTTCATGAAATACGAGGAGGGCGCCTTGATCGGGCCGCCGATGCCGCGGTCGAGGGCCAGCTTGAGGCAGCGGATGGCGTCGATGACCACGCCGGCCGAGTTGGGCGAATCCCACACCTCGAGCTTGCACTCCAACTGCAGCGGCACGTCGCCGAAGGTGGTGCCTTCCATGCGGATGTAGCAGAACTTGCGGTCGGTCAGCCAGGGGACGTAGTCGCTGGGGCCGACGTGGACGTCGTCGGGGTTCATCGGGTAGGGGAGCATGCTGGTCACCGCGCCGGTCTTGGAGATCTTCTTCGATTCGAGGCGCTCGCGCTCGAGCATGTTCATGAAGTCGGTATTGCCGCCGAAGTTGAGCTGGTAGGTGTGATCCAGGCGCACGCCGCGGTCGACGAACAGGCTGGTCAGCACGCGGTGGGTGATGGTGGCGCCTACCTGGCTCTTGATGTCGTCGCCGATGATCGGCAGGTTGTGCTGCTTGAAACGGGCGGACCAGTACTCCGAGCTGGCGATAAAGACCGGGATGCAGTTGATGACTCCCACGCCGGCCTCGAGGGCCTGCTCCATGTACCATTTGGTGGCCATCTCGGAGCCCACCGGCAGATAGTTGATGATCATGTCGGTCCGGCTGTCTTTCAGAATGCCGACGATATCGGCGGTGGGGCCGGGGGCCTTGGTGACGATCCTGGATAGGTACTTGCCCAGGCCATCGTGGGTCATGCCACGGTATACCGGGACGTTCAGATGGGGGACGTCGCTGAACTTATAGGTGTTGTTGGGGTAGGAAAAGATGGCTTCGGACAGGTCTTTCCCCACTTTGGTATCCACCACATCGAAGGCAGCGGTGAACTCGATGTCGCGAATGTGGTAGCCACCCAGGTTGACGTGCATGACGCCGGGAACGCGATCTTCATCTTTTGCGTTCCGGTAGTACTGGACGCCCTGGACCAGGGAAGATGCGCAGTTTCCCACTCCAATGATGGCTACCCGAATCTTCTTTTTTTCTGGCATTACTATTTCTCCTTGAAATCACGAATTCAATAGCTGAGATGCATCCGTCTTGTAGAACACGGGGCGGTTGTTCACGAAAAAGCAGGGGATCAGGCCGCGTCCTTAGCGGCCCTGGGTTCGTCGACGCCGCACAGGGTGAAGGGGATCCCCGCCTCCACCAACTGGCGTCTCCACTCTGGGTCCAGGTCGCTGTCGGTAAACAGGTGGTGAATCTGGCTGGTGGCGGCGAAGAGGGTCAGATCGACCTTGCCGAACTTGCTCGAGTCGATCAGAGCGATCACCCGGGCGGCGCAGGCCAGCATCATCCGCTTCAGCTGTACTTCGTGGATGTTCACCTCGGTCAGGCCTTCCCGGACGGTGAAACCGCTGGAAGAAACGAAGGCTTTGTTGACGTGCAGCTCCTTGAGAAAGAAATCGCTCATCAGCCCGGTGATCGAGTTGCCGTCGACGGCGAGCAGCCCGCCGGTCAGGATGACGGTGTTGTAGGGGTTCTGGGAGAGGACCTGGGCTACCTCGATGCCATTGGTGATGACGCGCAGGTTGCGCCGGTCGGAGAGGAACTGGGCCAGGTGGTAGACGGTCGAGCTGGCATCCAGCAGAATCGAATCGCCGTCCACGACCTGCTCCGCCGCGCAGCGTGCGATAGCGCGCTTCCGGGCGGTGTTGATCGCCGCCCGGGCGGCGAAGGCTGCATCCAGGCCCTTGCCCGGGTCGATGATCTGGGCCCCGCCGCGCACGCGGGCCAGTTGTCCCTGCTCCTGCAGGGCGCGCAGATCGTTACGCACGGTGCCTTCGGACACTGCGAGCAGCTCCGCCAGCTCGGAGACGCGGATACCGGGGTGTTCTTTCAAGGCAGCGAGGAGGCGCTGGCGGCGCTCAAAGGAGATCACAGAAGTTTTTTTCCAGGGGCTCTCGAAGGATGAAAAATGCAGAGTTATTGTAGTTGTTTGCTGAATTTTGTCAATCCGGGAAAAAGCGTGTGTTTGTCCCAAGATTGGTAGGCGAATTTGGAAAA
>DATKLX010000142.1:0-2749 GCA_035542155.1 Anaerolineaceae bacterium | reverse complement strand
TGGATCTGCGCGGGTTGGACCTGCATGGGGCAGACCTGACCATGGCCGAATTAATCCAGGCCGATCTGGAAGGAGCTAACCTGCGAGAGGCCAACCTGGAACGGGCCGTGCTGGCCGAAGCGAACCTGAAAGAAGCCGACCTGAGCTTCGCCAACCTGGCCAATGCCAACCTTCACCTGGTGAAGCTCGAAGGAGCCTCCATGACGGGAGCAAACCTGACCAACGTCAATATGTCTGGCGTGGATCTGGAAGGGGTCGATCTGCTCCAGGCTAACCTGAGCAACGTCGATTTCACCCACGCGATCTTAAAAAACACACGCATCAACCTGAACCAGTTGAAAGCCGCCAAAACAATCGCCGGCGCGATCCTCCCCGACGGAACGCATACGAATTAACAGATCTAAAGCTGAAAGGAGAATGCAATGGAAGAGTTGATTCAGAAGATAGCAGAGAAAGTTGGAATTACCCAGGAACAGGCTCGCAAAGCAGTCCTCATCGCGACCGATTACGTGAAGAGCAAAATACCCGAAGCGATGTATGAAGATATCGATGCCCTCCTGGAAACGCCAAGCGTCAGCGAGGAGGAGGCAAGGGAGCTGGGCCTGTTCAGATTCCCTTGATGATCTAAGGACCTTTCCTCTCTTTTTTGCTATCCACGCTTTAAACAAAAGCTCAGATGAATTTGAAATACTGAGCAAAATCTACATGCCAGCCTTCCGGCGCGAACTCGCCGCGCATGGGATCCTGGCGGTATTTTCCCTTATAGGCGCCGCGAAGGATACAATCGAGCGCTTCGACCAACCGGTCCACCTCCGCTCGGGTGTTGTACAAGCCAAAAGAAATCCGCACCAGGCCGGGCATCTCCCGGCGGTCTCCGCTCATGATTTCCTCGCGGACCTGATGGGCTTCCTCCGGGGATACCCCGAGCAAATGCAGGATGTACGGGTGAGCGCAGAAACAGCCATTGCGCACTCCGATCCCAAATTCATATCCAAGCACGGCCGCTGCCAGGAAATGGTTGATCCCTTCCAGGTAGATCGGAACGACACCCAGGCGATCCATGGCCCGGTCCGGATCCCGCGGCCCGATGATGCGCAATCCATCCATCCCTTCCAATCTGCGAAGGGTATAAGCAGTTAAATCCGCCTCGTGGGCGGCCACCCGGTCCATGCCGATCTTTTCGAGGCGGTCAATTGCCGCAGCCAGGGCAACCGTCCCGACGGTGTTCGGGCTGCCGGCCTCATCCCGCTCGGGTGGCTCGGACCAGACCACGTCGTTTTCGGTCACAATCTCCACCTCTCCCCCACCGCGCAGATCTGGATCGCCCACTTCGAAGGTGTCGCGGCGGCCAACCAGGGCGCCGGTGCCAAAGGGAGCATACATCTTGTGCGCGGAAAACGCCACGTAGTCCAGGTGGGATGGGTCATCCAGCTCGCCGATACGGATGGCCCGGTGCGGGGCAAGTTGAGCGCAGTCCACCGCGATTTGGGCGCCGGCTGCGTGGACTTTTTCTGCCAGCCTGTGGATCGGGTTGAGGATGCCGGTGACGTTGCTGGCTCCGGAGATCGAGACCAGGGCCAGGCGGTCCGCGTACTGCTCCAGCTTGGCATCGAAGTCTACCAGGTCCAGGTAGCCGTCTGGCGTGACCCGCACGTGGACTACCTCGGCAACTGCCCGCCAGGGCAGGTCGTTGGAGTGGTGCTCCATCAGGCTGACCAGGACGATGTTTCGCTGCGCAGAAAAGGGGAAGCGGCGAGCCAGCTTATTCATCGCCTCGGTGGTGTTTTTTCCAAAGATGCAGGTGTGTGTGGCGGGATTTGCGCCCAAAAAGCGCAGGACCAAAGCGCGGGCTTCCTCAAATGCGTGCGTGGATAACTGGCTTTTAAACCCGGTCCCGCGATGAACGCTGCTGTAGAACTGCAAGAAACGCTGGACTGTTTCCAGGACTGGAACCATCGCCGGTGTGGAGGCGGCATTGTCGAAGTTCACATAGGGCGCCTGAGATCCATCCAGGAGCGGGGCCATCAGGTCCGTTCCTACGATAAGAGAGCGGAAATCGGTCTCCAGAACAGGTTCCATCTATAACCTCCGGTGGGTGAATATGCACTAACCTACTTGCTTTTTGGGTTCAAATCAGCTATACTGTGTGTGTAAGTGGTAAAAAGTGGGAGAAAGTGGAGCGCCGGGCATATTCCGGCGTTCTGGTTTATAGGAGCAATAGAACATATGTTCCTCGGGCAGTATGAGCATTCCATTGATGAAAAAGGCCGCCTGACTGTTCCTGCGCGGTATCGCGAGCTGCTCACTGCTGAGGGGGCTTATATCACCCAGGGTTTTGACCGGAATCTGATGGTCATCACCACTTCTACCTTCGAAAGCCTGTACGCCCGGATCAACGAGCTCAGCCTCACGGATCAGAATGCGCGCCTGCTGAAACGGCTTATTTTTTCCAACGCCGGGCAGGTCGAATTCGACAAAGCCGGGCGAATTTTGATTCCCCAGTTTCTCCGCCAGGCAGCCGAACTCAAGAACGATGTGATGATCGTCGGAACCGGAGAGTACTTCGAAATTTGGGCGCAAGAATTATGGACGGAGCAAATGGCCACGCTGCATGACGTGGGGGCAACCACCCAACGTTTCGCGGCTCTGGATCTTTCCCTTCGCACCTGATGGAAATCCAGGGTTCAGGAGCCGGCCTCCCACACCTGCCTGTACTTTACCAAGAAATTATACTCGCTTTACGTCCAGA
>DATKLX010000141.1:0-4474 GCA_035542155.1 Anaerolineaceae bacterium | reverse complement strand
GCTTTCCAGGATACCGTCCACGGGCAGGGAAAGCATTCCGCCGAATGGCTCTATCCGGTGAAGGTCAAAGCCCCCGTCTAAGTCGGATAAAAAAACAATAATCGAAGTGGCTGTGCAGAACGCCAACGATAGTGGGCGGAAATTTTTGCCAGCGATCGGAATTTGATCCGGGACACAGAAGCGTGGACCGGACGCAGCTACCCAAATTAACTGGAAGCGAAATTCGCCACAACAGGTATAATTGACAAAATCACCAATCTGTTTTTACGGAACGGTTGATCCGGCCTGCACCGGAAACCGTTCCACAATATAAATCCATCCAGATCGATCGCCAAAGAGGAGAAGAAATGAAAAGGATGTCGCTGTTCAGTATATTTGTCGTCCTGGCGCTTCTCGCTGGAGCCTGCTCGCCCGCAGCCACTCCGACACCAGCGCCAACCACCGCGCCGGCTGCTCCAGTGCAGCCAACGACCGCCTCAGCCGCGACGGCGTATCCTGCGGCCCAGGAAACGCCAGCCGCAGCAGCTCCCACCGCTTACCCGGCAGCTACCAGCGCTCCGGCTGCCACTCAACCGCCAGCCGCACCCGCGGTAGTCGCCACCATCCCCGCGGACAAACTGGTCCAAAAAACAAAACTGACCTTCTGCACCGATTTCCCCTACCCTCCCCAGGAGTTCTTCGATGATAATGGGAACCCGCAGGGGATGGATGTCGAAATCGCGAACGAGATCGCCAAGCGGGTTGGGCTTCAGGCACAATTTGTCAACACCGTCTTTGACTCGATTATCGCCGCCGTCAGCGGCGGAAAGTGCGACGTGATCATCTCCGCGATGAACATCACTCCCGACCGGAATATAAAGGTCAGCATGATCCCTTACTTCCGGGCAGGCCAGTCGATGGTGGTTTTAAAGGGGAATCCAAAAGGAATTAAGACACCACTGGATCTATGCGGTCAATCCGTTGCCGCCGAAAGTGGAACGACGGAAGCCTTCTATCTTTCTGGAACCGATGTGTACGCGGGCAAGGGGCTGCCCGCGGAATGCACCAAGGCGGGCAAACAGGCGGTTATCCTGGTGACGACCCAGAAAGACTCGGACGCGTTACAGCAGCTCCAGGCTGGCAAGGTCGCCGCCTACTTCGCCGACTCCCCGGTGGCCGGGTATTACACCGAGCAGCACCCTGAGTTTGAAATCGCCGGCGATGTGATCGAAGCGATCGAAGAGGGGATCAACATGCCCTGCGGCCAGAAGGACTGCACCAAAGCGCCACTGACCGAGGTGGGCTCGGCCGTCCAGGCTGCCTTGAAGAGCATGATGGATGACGGCACCTATCAGAAGATTTTGGACAAATGGGGATTGGGCACTGGCGCCATCAAACCGAAATGAGCTTGATCGCCTCTGCGCCGGTCTTCATAACTGGCATGCCAGAGTGGGCTGGCCCCTGGTTCATGGGGCCAGCCTTTTAACAACAAAAAAACCGCAGATCCGAGGATACCATGTATTACTTCGATTGGACAACGTTTTTCCAGTATATCAACCCGATCACCGCGTTTCAAGACCCGCTGGTCCGCTCCGGCCTGCTCGCAACCGTCATGGTCAGCATCGTGGCGCAGCTCATGGGGGTGATTCTGGGCCTGTTCGCCGCCCTGGGGAAGATGTCTAAATTTCCTCTGTTTCGCTCAATCGCGGAGTTGTATGTCTGGTATTTTCGTGGTACACCTCTACTCGTCCAGATGATGATCCTGTATTATGGCCTGGGAGTTACCCACATTTTCGATTTCCCGGACATTCACATCGGGGCGCTAGCCGTTTCTGGCGCGATCCAGGCGGGAACGCTGGCCCTGGGGATCAACGAAGGCGCGTACATGGCCGAAATCGTCCGTGCGGGGATCGAGGCCATCGACGTGGGACAGATGGAGGCAGCCAAATCGCTGGGAATGCCGTACGGCCTGGCCATGCGCCGCATCATTCTCCCTCAAGCCGCCAAAGTGATCATCCCACCCCTCGGCAACGAGTTCAACAATATGATGAAGACCACCTCGCTCATGACGGTCATCGCTGCCACCGAGCTGCTCTTTGCCTTCAGCCAGGTGAACGCTCGAAAGTTCGAGCCCTTCGAGCTGTATATCGCTGCATCCCTCTATTATCTGGTCCTGACCACCCTATGGTCGATCATCCAGGCCCGCCTGGAAAGCGGCCTGGGCGAGCGGAAAGGGGCCGAACAGACCCCCGGGATGCTCCAGCGCATCTTCGCGGTCAAGGAGGCGCACTGATGAGTGACCCGCTTTTAGATGATTCCTATACACCGGACGCCAGTACGATCGTTAAAGCGATCAAGGTCAACAAATATTTTGGCAGGCTTCACGTGCTGAATGATATCACGATCGAGGTTTGCAAAAATGAGGTCGTAGTGGTCATCGGCCCATCCGGCTCAGGGAAAAGCACCTTTTTGCGCACGATCAACCACCTGGAGAAAATCAACAGCGGACGGCTATATGTCAATGGCCACCTGATCGGTTATACCCTGCGCAACGGCAGGCTCCACGAGGAGAGCGAAAAAAATATCGCCCGGCAGCGGGCTGAGATCGGAATGGTATTCCAGCGCTTCAATCTCTTCCCACATTTGACCGCCCTGGAAAATATCATCGAAGCCCCGTTGAACGTCCGCCAGATACCCCGCGAACAGGCCGAAGAGGAAGGGATGCGGCTGCTGGACCGGGTCGGACTCGCGGACAAAGCCGATAAATATCCCAACCAGATTTCCGGGGGCCAGCAGCAGCGCGTGGCGATCGCCCGCGCCCTGGCAATGAAACCCAGCCTGATGCTGTTTGATGAGCCTACTTCCGCCCTGGATCCGGAGATGATCGGCGAGGTGCTGGACGTGATGAAGGAGCTGGCCGGCGAAATGACCATGATCGTGGTTTCCCACGAAATGGGCTTTGCCCGTGCAGCGGCAGACCGGATCCTTTTCATGGACGAAGGCCGGATCATCGAGGATACCACCCCGGAAGAGCTGTTTGCCAATCCGAAGGAAGAACGAACCCGTGCTTTTCTAAGCAAGATCTTACATTAGGAAAGCTGCTGGCGATTCCAGGGCAAAGAGAACGTCGCCGCGCCGGCGTGGCCCCGCGGAAGTACAGGACAAGTACCGCCTAGCATCTCGACCATTTTTCGCACCAGGACCTGGTCAAGGCAATTTTCATTCCCGGCTGCTTCGTCGAAGGGTTGGCTCGTGGAGATCTCTGAGCGATCGTCAAGGGTGGAAAAGCGAACGGTATTCTCGTCCCGGTTCCCCTTCACGACCAGGGTCACGATCCCACCTTCAGGAGCGATCGATACCTGGCTGACCACCAGTTTTCCTAAAACATATTTCAGCATCCACTCATCAGTCACCATCGTCTCGACCTGGTTGTCGTAATCCAGCTTGATGGTGATCCCTTTTTTATACGCCTGCTCCCGGGCGATCCGTACGCTGATCTGGCACAGGTCGGCCAGCCAGACCGTGGCTGGCTGGGGCTGTAGCTGGCCAGACTCAATGTCGATCAGGTTGGAAAATTGATCGGTCAGGTTGAGCAGTCGCTGGCTTTCCTGGATTATTCTCCGCAGGGATTGGTGCTGTCGATCGTTCAGCGGGCCGTGAATCTCTTCGTCCAGGATTTCCGTCAGGCTCAGGATTGAATTGAGCGGACGCCGCAGCTCGCTGCGAAACGCTCTGATCGGTTTATCCGTGATTTTCATGGTGGTAATTCTTCAGACTCATGAAAAGAGACCGAAATTGGCTGAGAAATAGCGGCTCCCATCCTCGGTTCGGCCGGAGGAAAACGACGCGCCGTGAATTTCTTTCACGGTATGAGCCAACATGCTGAGATCGTCACCGTCAAAACGGCCCCTGACGGTTTTCGGGTTATCGAAATCACGGATTTCGACCGTGAGCTTCCCCAGCTCAGCGTTTAATCGGACGATCACCCCGGCAACTCCGGTTTGATGGGCCAGAGAATCCAGGTATTCAGCGATCATCCGGTAAACCGCTTCGATGACAGATGGCGGAAGGGAGGCGGGGAGGATGCCGGCGTATAATGCCACAGGAAAATCGGACTGGGCCTGGAAATTATTCAGCTTTTTTTGGAGCAGAGCGACCAGCGGATTCTGCTGGATCTCCTGGCGCGAGCGCATGGAGGCGATCAAACCGCGGAGTTCCTCACCGGCGCGCACCGCCAGGCGGCGTAGCGTGATCATATGCTGGCGAATCTCCTGCACCTCATGGAGCTCCAGGCCGACATCGGCCTCCAAACCGAGCAGAAAGACAGTCTGGGCTGCGCCAGAATGGAGCGATCTTGCCAGCGTGTGGCATTCCTGGAGCCGGGCCTTTTCCCGGGTTTCGTTAAATGCACGTGCATTTTTCACTGCAACTGCTATGAAACGGGACAGTGCGTTCAGGTTGAATCCATCCACAGAAGTAAAGGACATCTGTCTTT
>DATKLX010000140.1:0-38951 GCA_035542155.1 Anaerolineaceae bacterium | reverse complement strand
CAGAACCAGTCTTGACGTCATATGTGGTGAAGAGGGTCTGGATCGCCTTGGCAGTGCCGCTGACATCAGTGGGTTTAGTAGTGAAGGTGGCCATAGCGTCCCAGTACTTGGGCTGAACGGTGGCGGGGAGGATGCTGCCGTGCTGGTCAAGGATCAGCTTGCCGGGATTCTTGCTGACGTAATCCTGCATTTCCTGGCGAATGGGATCCGGGAATTTCGTAGGATCGATGTCTGTACGAGCGAACAGACCGCCCTGGGTGACATCGGTCGGGATCTGCAGCTCTTGCGAGGCAACCACACCCAGCCACTTCTGGGTGGCATCTGGATCCGGAGCGCCGACAGCCATACCATAGGTATCTGGATGGAAGAGCAGGACGCGGTCTGGGTTGGAGGGGAAGGTTACTGCGCCGAAATCAACGCCCGGGGTCCAGTTGGAGCCGGATTTGAAGGCTCCAATCGCCCAGGTGCCCATCAGGGTCATAGCGGCTTTGCCAGCGCCTACCACGCCAACCGCCTGGTCCCAGGTGAGAGAGGAGTGATCGGTATTGAAGAAGGGTACCAGCGCAGCATATTTCTTGAGAGCGTCGAGGTAATCTGCATCCGTCGAGACATCGACGTTGCCCTTATAAATATCGACATAGTGTTTGGCGCCGCCGGGTTCACCAATCAGGACGCTGTCAAATACGAAGGCATCTTCCCACTTTTCCTTCGAGCCCAGGGCGATGCAGGTCATATCGGGCTTGGCGGTCTTGAGGGACTGGCAGGTTTTGAGCAGCTCATCGTAGTTGGTCGGCGGGGTGAGCTTCTGATCGGTAAATAGTTTCTTGTTGTAGTACAGGATGTTCTGGATGTGCATGTTCAACGGGACCGAATAGGGGTGCCCGTCGATAGTGACAGCGTTGAGCAGCGGCTTGGGGATCTTGCTGGCGTAATCCAGGGATTTATAGATGTCATCCAACGGCTGAAGGGCCTTGGAATCGACATAGTTCTTCAGCTCGGCGCCACCCAGGGTCTGCCAGGTATCCGGTGGAAGACCGGCGGTCAAACGGGCCTGGAGTACGACGCGAATATTGACGCCGCCACCACCCGGAACCGGGTTATCTACGATCTTGATATCCGGATATTTGTCGCTGAAAGCTTTGTACATTGCATCCGCGGCTTCCCGCTCGCCTGGGCCGGTCCACCAGTTGAAGACGAGGAGCTGCTGGGCCGATGGCGCCGATGTGGCGGTAACAACGACCTGCTGGACCTCGGGCGTTCCAGCAACGATGCGGGTTACTTCGACCTGCACGGGGGCTGCCGTCGGCTGAACGGCAGTTGTTGGGGTCGCGGCGGGCGCGCAGGCGGCGGCTAAAATTGCGACTAATCCTATCACGGCGAACAGATGAAATACTTTTTTGGACATTGGTTCCTCCGAAATCTTAGATAGATCAATTTGCTGAAATTGTGCAATGGATCATCAACGGCGATTTAAAGAGGTTTCCATCTAAAGAACCGGGCAACTTTTTCTTCCAAAGACCTCCTTTCTATGTTGAACGATATACCAGCCAATAATCGTTTAAGCCTGGCGTGAAGGCTAAACAACGCTAGCAATTCGAAAGGACCTGATCCTGACTAACATTAAAACTGGCCTGAAGGAGATTGTTTGCCGTAAAAATGCTTGATTTCGGTCGCGCTTATTCCACCTGAGCGCCCAACATCGAGTAGGATTATAAGAATGATCAAGTATTTTTTCTATACAGTCTATATAATGTAGCACATCCTTAGAATTTGTCAAGGACAAGATGGAAACGATTTCATCCCGGCTGATAAGGCCGGGTTAACCTTTTATCAAGCAATGAAAATAATAATTTTGCCCCCCTGAGAGGAGTTCAGGGGGGCATGCAAGCCGCTTGCACTCTCGGTGGATTTATTGAAGGGTCTTTGAGTCATTGCGCCGATTCGGCCGCGGGTTTGCGGAAAGCTCGTGATAGGCAGGCTCAGGCCGTGAATATTCGCGATCGCGGTTTGCCCGTGGTTCATTCCGGAGAGGCAAATCCTCCACATGCGCTGCGCCCTCGTGGGATGGACTGGCAGAGATCTCAGAGCTGGCCTGGGGCCAAACCGGACGGTGTGACGGGCAGTAGCTCGAACGAGATGGAGAGGAAGAAAAGGACGCTTCAACAGGCGGAGGATTGGAACTACGCTGATAGGTAGGAGTTGAAGGCGAAAACGGCCGGTTGAAATGTGTCTCGCTGTTTCCGGCAACGGCGAAAATGCGGTCTCCTGCCATGGAGAAAGTGCCAATTATGAGAATGCGCATCAACCAGACCACGATCGCGACCACGATGGGAACTGCTTTAATTACCAGGCCGGGATCGATCACCGCGCTGCTCTGAGTCTGGTGGTTAATCAGGGCAATTGAAACCCCCCACCAGGTGAGGACAGCGTTCATGGTCGCAGCGAGGAGCCAGGCGCCAAACAAATACCAGACCTCATCCGGGCCCTTTTGGCTCGTCGTCTGCGAAAACAGCCGGGCTATTCCAGCGAAATCGATGCCGCAAAACGCGATGGAGAGGATGGTCGCCCAACGGAATCCCAGGAAAGACAATTTTCCCATCAGGTCCTCCAAAGCATACTGGGTAGTACTGAAATTGAAGGCCTCAAAAGCGATCAGGGCGGTCAGAATGATGACGCCAAAAACCAGGCCACCCTGGAGGCCGATTTGTTTGAGTTGATCTAACCTTGAGTTATTGGTCCCAGGAAACATGTCAGACTCCTTTCCTTTCTTGTTTTTGGGACTGAAAAGGATACCATCTATGATTATGTATCAACACACCGCGTAGGTGGAGGAGCGCCGAATTTGAGGTGTTTGCGAGGGCTTCGCCGTCGCAAACACCTCAAATTCGGGTTACATCCCCTCTAGGATGAGTAATTACATGATTATTATAGAACACTTGTTCTATTGTGTCAAGGGATTTCAGGGGATATTTTTATCGAGTTCTGGCTGAGCGGAGCCTAAAACCATTCACGCTTCTTGAAGTAATAAATCATTCCCAGGGCGATCAGGATAAATACCAGCCAGACCGCCAGGTAACCATAACGCCAATGCAACTCAGGCATATATTCAAAATTCATGCCGTAGACGCCGGCGACAAAGGAGAGGGGCAGGAAGATCGTCGAAACGATGGTCAGAGCCTTCATGATCTCGTTGAGCCGGTTCGAAATCGCGGACATGTAGGTACTCAGAGCATCGCTCACGAGATCGCGCAAGGATTCGATCATATCCTGGTAGCGGACCATATGATCATAGATATCGCGGAAATAGATGCGGCTGGTACGGTCGATCTGGGGGAAGTCGTCGCGGCTGAGGCGGTTCATCACCTCGCGCTGAGGGCTGATCATGCGACGTAGAACGATCAGACTGTGTTTTAAGTCCAGGATGCGGATCAAAGTTGCGGTTTTCGGTTTTTCCAGGACCTGGTCCTCCAGGTCTTCAATGGTCTGATCCAACTCATCGAGCAGCGGCATGAATTCATCGACATTGGCGTCTAAAATCGCATGCATTAAAAAGTCAGGGCCATGGTTGAGGAGACGCTCATCTTTGTCGCAGCGTTTCCAGACCATCTGGACTGACTTCATCTCTGGTTCAAGATAAGAAGTCACCAGGTAATTACTTCCCAAAAAGCAGTTCAGCTCTTTGGTTTCGAATCCATTGAGTTCGTTGTGAGTTTCCAGAGCATGGGTAATGATAAAAAGGTAATCGGTGAAATCGTCAACCTTGGGAGTCTGATATCCTGTGCTCTCGACATCTTCAATAGCCAGCGGATGGAAATGGAAAACGTCTCCAAGTATGGAGTGAATTTCTTCAGTCGACCCATATTCCAGGCTTACCCAAAGGAGACCGGCAGGATCCGCAATGGCATTACAGATCTCTTGGGTAGTGAGATCTCTCTGGATTTCGCCCTCACTTAATTTGTACATAGAACGAATCATTGCCCAACCCTCATACATACTTTAGTAATGACAAGTATACCCGGTTCCTTAGGTATCTCCGTGGGAAGACCCGGTGATCCATCACTGAAAATCCCAGTGAACCGTATACCCGGGATTGCGACTTTAAAGACAAATGATACAATTAACTTACAAATTGGATTATATGGATTAGAATAATATTCACAGTCGAAGGTTTTTTTCATGAAGGAGCAAGGGATTCATGAGCGAACGATCGGTTCAAGATTGGTTAGACGAGGTTCCGGCGCATTTTATACCAGAAAACTCCACCGGGATGGATGTGGTGATCCAATTGGATTTAACTGGGGAGCAGGGCGGCGACTGGTACATCACCATCCAAAACCAGCAGGTGCACGTTACGAAAGGGGTTGCATCGAATCCGAAATTGACGGTGAAAGCAGATGCCCAGGATATCCTCAAGATCCTGACTGGAAAGATGGATGGGATGCGGGCGTTTATGCAGGGAAAGTTGAAAGTTTCGGGGGAAATGGGATTGGCTCTGAAACTGATCAAGATGTTTCGCGCCTGATGCAAGAGAAGAAGGAGAGGGTAACGCTCTCCTCCTTCTCTAATTAGTCGGATAGGATGAAGAAATCAGTACAGTCCCCAATCGGCGCCGGCGGCGCCTTCTTCCATCATCGAGAAGTCCCACATTTCCATGCCAATGTTAATGAAGGTCGGTTTTTTAAGCACTTCTTCGGCCTTCTGGCGGGTTGTATCCAACAAGGCAGGGCCGTAAGGGCAAAACGGGGTGGTCAGAATCATCGTGATCTGCGCGTCATCTTCGTGTAGCTTGACATCGCGTATCAGGCCTAACTGGATGATATTCAGGCCAATCTCGGGATCAACAATTTCCCGCATGGCTTCCTTCACGGGGTCAACCAGTTCTGGATTGGTGCTCTCAATTTCCCAGATGGGTTGGTTTGGTTTTTCTTCCGTCATAGACTTTTCTCCCGCGGAGCCATATTCGGTATGACGTAAGTGCAGTGAGTGTCTCCGTGTAAAACGCAATTGATCTTTTCCGCTGGAATTGAGAGAACGGTGGAAATCAGAGTCTGGTCGACAGTGCAGACCTCGGGATGACTCTGGCCAACATGATAGTATGGGCAGGTAATCTCGTTGATGTGATACTTGTCACCGTGTTTCTCCCATTCGACCGTAAAGCCTTCTTGAGCGAGCAAGTTTTTCACCAGCTCGAGGCGCTCTTCCATAGACAGGTCATCAATCTGATCGGCATAGCGGGAGGCCATGTCGGTGGCCATATTGGCGAAAAGCCTGCTAACCATCGGCTCAGGGAGGGATTCTTTCAGCTCGTCCAACAGGCGGGTCGTCAGGCGGAGATAATTCGTGGGGAACCGCTCCAGGCCTTTCTCGGTCAGGAAATACACCAGACGAGGCCGACCAACACCGTGGCGCTCTTCCTCATAAAATACCAGTCCGTCAGCCTGTAGGCTGGTCAGGTGGTGGCGGACCGAGATCGCATTGATCCCCACGGCATCGGCAAGCTCATTAATCCTAGACCGGGGATGGTTGAGTAAGGTTTGTAGAATTCTTTCTCGAGTACTTTTCATTAGAAGGGTCAGGTTATTAAACCGAATTAGTGTTTTGATTCGCGGTAATCAGGTGGATTCTCTGATCAAAATGACTGTTTTATAACCAATTCACACAGCCAGTATATCATAAGGCGCTTAAAATTGTCAATATACTAGATTTTTATCCTAAATATTGACCTTTCTGAGGTGTGGTGGTATAATCTTGGCGTGCTTGGTAATAAGCTAGATATTTATCATAAGAATTGAATCTTGTCTGACTGGAACCATCTCTTCGCTCAGAGAAGTTATTCGTGTAACTCAAAGGAAATCGATCATGATAAAGGAGTCCTGCTTCAATGTCTGAATTGGAAATCAAGAACCTGCACGTCAGCATCGACGGCAAACCAATCCTTAAAGGCGTGAACCTGTCGGTCAGCCAGGGTGAAGTGCATGCGATCATGGGTCCGAACGGGACCGGAAAATCCACCCTGGCCTATACCCTGATGGGCCATCCGTCCTACGAAGTCACAGAAGGCGAGGTTCTTTTCAAGGGTCAAAATATCCTGGAGCTGGCGCCGGATGAGCGCTCACGAATGGGCATTTTCCTGGCTTTCCAGTACCCGGTCTCTATCCCGGGTGTTACCGTGGCAAATTTTCTACGCACCTCCATTAACGCTCGCCGGCGGGCTACCAATCCGAACGATAAGGGCATGCCCATACCTGAATTCCGCAAGCTGCTCAAGGAAAAAATGGATTTGCTGCGCATGGACCACTCTTTCGCCGGGCGTTATCTGAACGAGGGTTTTTCAGGCGGCGAGAAGAAACGGGCTGAAGTTTTGCAAATGGCCGTTCTCAGGCCGGAAATTGCCATTATGGATGAGACCGATTCTGGTCTGGACATCGATGCACTGCGGATCGTCTCCGAAGGCGTGAACGCGCTGCGCGGTCCCGATCTGGGTGTGCTGGTGATCACTCACTACCAGCGGATCTTGAATTACATCACACCGGATTACGTGCACGTGATGATCGACGGGCGGGTGGTAGAATCGGGCGGGCCCGAGCTGGCCTTGCATCTGGAAGAGCATGGGTACGAATGGGTTCGCGAAAAGTACGAAACCATGCCTTCCTGAGCCAGCTCACCTAGCGGATACAATTCGTCCATTTATTGGAGGTAATTATGGGTAACGATGCACAGACGGAGTTCCTGGATCGGATTGGTGAGTATCGCTATGGCTTTAGCGATCCGGATGTCTCTGTTTTTAAGACCCGCAAAGGGTTAGATCGCGAAGTGGTCAAGCAGATCTCGTCCCAAAAAGGGGAGCCGGATTGGATGCTGCAGTTCCGACTGAAGGCGCTGGACCATTTTCAGAAGCGGCCCATGCCCACCTGGGGCGCGGATCTCTCCACCCTCGACCTGGATGAGATCTACTATTACGTTCGGCCAGCCGAGATGGAAGGCCGGAGCTGGGACGACGTTCCGGATACCATCAAGCAGACCTTCGACCGTCTCGGTATCCCTGAGGCTGAGCGCAAGTTCCTGGCCGGGGTCGGCGCGCAGTATGAATCGGAGATGGTCTATCACTCGATCCAGGAAAACCTGCAAAAGCAGGGCGTCATCTTCTCGAGCATCGAGAACGGTTTGCGCGAACACCCGGACATTTTCCGGAAATATTTTGGCACGGTGATCCCGATCGAGGATAACAAGTTCGCTGCGTTGAACAGCGCAGTTTGGTCGGGCGGATCTTTCGTTTACGTGCCGGCGGGGGTAAAAGTCGACCTGCCCTTGCAGGCCTATTTCCGCCTGAACATGGCCAGCATCGGCCAGTTCGAGCGGACGCTGATCATCGCCGAAGAAGGCGCCCAGGTTCATTATGTGGAAGGATGTACTGCGCCTTCCTATACTAAGGACTCTTTCCACAGCGGCGTGATTGAGATTATCGTGCACAAGAATGCCCGTGTTCGCTATACAACCATCCAGAACTGGTCCACCAACGTATATAATCTGGTGACCCAACGCTCGATCGTTCACGAAGGGGGGACGATGGAATGGGTCGACGCGAACCTGGGCTCGAAGGTGACGATGAAGTACCCATCCTGCTACCTGATGGGCGAGGGCGCGCATGGGGAAATCCTTTCCATGGCGTTCGCCGGTCCCGGGCAGCACCAGGACGCGGGCGGAAAGGTGATTCATTTCGCGCCAAAGACCAGCAGCAAGATCACCTCGAAATCGATCAGTAAAGGCGGCGGGCGGACTTCTTACCGCGGTTTGCTGAAAGTCTATAAGGGCGCCGAGGACGCGAAATCTAACGTAGTCTGCGATGCGCTGCTGCTGGATCCGCAATCCCGTTCGGACACGTACCCTTACATCGAGATCGATGAGGACAATGTGACCATCGGCCATGAAGCGACCGTCTCCAAGGTTGGCGAGGAGCAATTGTTCTACCTGATGAGCCGCGGTTTGAGCGAAGAGGAAGCCACCACGATGGTGGTTTCCGGGTTCATCGAACCCCTGGTCAAAGAGCTGCCCATGGAATATGCCGTCGAGATGAACCGCTTGATCCAGTTGCAAATGGCCGGATCGGTTGGATAAGCGCCGCGGAAATCGTTGAGGATGTGTGTGCTATGACAATGGAACAACCACGGATTGTTTCCCGAACCCGGCGAACGGAAGCTGTTGAGTCGAAGGGTTTTGTTTTTACCAAAGAAATGATCCCCGATTCGGGGAGCGCAGATTTTTTGCGTGTATATCGCGAAAAAGCCTGGGAGCAGTTTGAGCGGCTGCCGCTGCCGAACACACAGATGGAAGCCTGGCGGCGAACGGAAATTAAACTGTTGAACGCCGGTTCGCTTGCGTTGCCGCAAAGCCGACCCGGCCTGGCATTCAACTCCATCCCCTCCAACCTGCTCGAGCCGATTGCAGACGAGGCCCACGGCGGTGAAATTCTGCTCAGCCCAGAAGGAGCGCAAATCCGGTTGAGCCCGGAGCTGAGCGAGCAGGGAGTCGTTTTTGCGGATTTCAAAACCGCGGTGCAGAAATACCCGCAGCAGCTTGAAAAAATCCTGGGCAAGTTGGTCAAAGCTGAGGAAAGCAAATTCGCCGCACTGGCGGCGGCTCTGGCCGAAACTGGAATTTTGCTCTACATTCCCAGAGGCGTCCAGCTCAGCCAGCCGCTCCATAGCCTGATCTGGGGACCTGGACCTGAAATAGCCTATCTATCCCACCTGATGGTCTATTTAGAGGAAGGCGCTTCGGCAACTTTTGTCCACGAATACGCCTCGCCTAACCAGGCTGGTGGGCAGACTTTCCACAGCGGGATCGTCGAGATCTACGTGGGCGAAGAGGCGAACCTGCGCTTCGTCGAGCTGCAGTCGTGGGGCGCCAACGTGTGGAACTTTACCCACGAGCGGGTCAAAGTAGACCGGGGTGGAACCCTGGATTGGATCTTTGGCGCGATCGGCAGCCGGTTGACCAAGAACTTCTCTGACCTCGACCTGGCAGGACAGGGAGCGACAGGGCGAATGTCCGGTTTTTACTTCACCGACGGGTTTCAGCACCTCGACCATGATACCCAGCAGAACCACATGGCGCCGAACACGACCAGCGACCTGCTGTTCAAAGGCGCGCTGCAGGGCGAGAGCCGCTCGGTCTGGCAGGGAATGATCTACGTGGCGCCCGGCGCACTGAAAACCGACGGATACCAGGCTAACCGGAACCTGGTGCTAAGTCCCAAGGCGCGCGCCGATTCGATCCCCGGGCTGGAAATCCTGGCGGACGACGTGCGCTGTACTCACGGCGCAACTGTCGGGAAGATCGATCAAGACCAGGTTTTTTACTTGCGCAGCCGCGGCATTCCGGAAAAACTGGCGGAGCGGCTAATTGTCGAAGGATTTTTTGACCCGATTATGCAGCGGATTCCATTCGAAGGGGTACGCCAGCGTTTCCAGCAGGCCATCTCCCAAAAGATGGGCGGCGCTGACTAAGGTCTGGTTTTCGTATGAACCTGGATCACTCTTTGCCAGCCCTGGATTGCTGGCAAAGAGTGATCTACGTTCGTTATCTCTCGTAAAAAATCTGATGATACAATAGATTGTGAGCAAGAATGTCTGACAAAATTCCCAATCTCCAGCGGAGAAACAAAATGGCCCAATCTCCTTACATGAAAGCCCCTGAGCCCGAGCTCACCTTTGACGTGGGTGATCTCGTTGAAGTGTACTGCGACCACGAGAAAAATGGTCAGCGGGTACGGGGTTGGTTGAAGGGGATTGTAGTCCAGGTTGACCCCAAGATGGTGGCGGTCCAATTTCGAACGAACGTCTTTTTAACCGATGGTTGGATGGTACCGGACCATATCCTGTGGTTCCCACAGAATTCACCCCACCTCCGGATGCCTCAACGGCGAGCCAAGACCAACTTCTCAAAGCTCGAAGATTAGCCAACGATGATCGAGGAAACGGCTCGTGATTTGAACATTTCTCGGATCCGGGAGGATTTTCCAATCCTGAGTCGTGAAATCCGACCAGGCGTGCCGCTGATCTACCTGGATTCGACGGCTACTTCGCAGAAACCTCGGCAGGTGATCGAGGCGATGGATGAGTATTACCGGCGGTCGAATGCCAACATCCACCGCGGGTTGCATACCCTGGCGGAAGAGGCAACGGCCGCTTATGAATCGGCTCGCGAACGGATTGCCCGGTTTATTCACGCCAGGGTCGCGCGGGAGCTGGTCTACACTCGGAATGCGACCGAGGCGATCAACCTGATCGCGTATAGCTGGGGACGAAAATTCCTGCAAGAAGGTGACCTGGTGATCCTGACCGAGATGGAACACCATTCCAACCTGGTGCCCTGGCAGATGCTGGCGGCTGAGAAGAACCTTCGACTGGAGTTTATACCGGTTCGTGAAGATGGGCTGCTCGACCTGGAGACCTATCAGGCTCTATTGGAGCTGCGGCCGAAGCTGGTGGCGTTCACGCAAATGTCGAATGTGCTCGGGACGATCAACCCGGCGAAAGAACTGATCCGCCAGGCGCACCAGGTTGGCGCGCTGACTCTGGTCGACGGCGCACAATCGGTACCCCATTTCCCAGTGGATGTCCAGGATCTGGATGTTGATTTCCTGGCGTTTTCTGCACACAAGATGTGCGGGCCAACCGGAATCGGAATCCTCTATGGAAAAGAAGCCTTGCTGCAAGAAATGCCACCCTTTTTGGGTGGTGGAGATATGATCCGCAAGGTGCATCTACGCTCGTTTACACCCAACGAGCTACCGCATAAGTTCGAGGCCGGGACCCCGGCAATCGCGGAGGCCGTTGGTTTTGGGGTGGCGGTCGATTACCTGGCGGGGATTGGCCTGGAAAGCATCGCTGTCTACGAAAAGGAACTGATTGCGTACGCGATGGAGCGGCTGGAAGAGATCCCAGGAGTGACAGTCTTTGGACCACCGGCCGAACAACGGGGTGGGGTGACCGCCTTCGCAATGAAGGATATTCACCCCCACGACGTGGCCCAGATCCTGGATACGTACGGGATTGCAATCCGGGCGGGTCATCACTGCGCGATGCCGCTCCACGAGAAATTCAAGATCCAGGCAACATCGCGGGCGAGCTTCTATTTATATAACCAGAAAGAAGACGTGGACCGCCTGGTTGAGGCAATCTACCATGTAAAACACATTTTTGGCGCATAGCCAAAAGGTTTCGGGAAAACGAAATGGACGATCTCTATCGAGAAGTGATCATCGACCATTATAAGAATCCTACTTATCGCGGCGAACTGGATCCCCACGATATCAGCTTTGAGGATGAAAATCCCCTCTGCGGCGACCAGATCCGGATCGATATCCGCCTGGACGAACAGGGGAAGGTGAGCGAGGCGGCCTTCAGCGGGCATGGCTGCGCGATCTCCCAGGCATCCGCGGACCTGCTGCTCGAATCGATCCAGGGCAAATCGGTGGATGAGCTGAAACAACTGACCAAACAGGATGTCCTGGATTTGCTGGGAATTGAATTGACGCCGGTGCGGTTGAAATGCGCGCTACTCTCGCTGAAAGTTTTGAAGGCCGGTGTTTATGGAGTCAACCAGGCGACGGACAGCCTGGTCGAGGAGTGAGAAACGGAGATGTTTAATTACCGCCAGATCGATGAGGCAAACTGCAAATACTATCCGGTCGCTCCTCTGAACGATCTCCCCCCAGGTGAGCGGATGTTCATCGAGATCGGTGAGAGGTACATCGTGATCTTTAATATCGCGGAGGAGCTGTACGCGATTGGGGATGTATGCTCTCATGATGGTGGGCCAGTAGGAGATGGAGAGCTGGAAGGATACGAGGTGATCTGCCCGAGACATGGAGCGAGGTTCGACGTGCGGACAGGAAAGGTGCTTTCGCTGCCGGCAGTGGTGGATATTCCGGCTTATCCCGTGCGAGTGGTGAATGAGATGGTTGAGATCGGGGTGCCGGAGGAGCAGTAAAGAGCATGGAAAAGCAGTGAAGGGCAGTAAAGGACTCCCTTAATATAAAACTTGGGTTGCCAGAAGATCGCAGAGCAACCCCCTTCCCGGCCTTCCCCCAAAATCCTGCTTTATGGATTTTGGGGGAAGGTGAGTTTTAAGGGGTAGAGAATGAGCCGATGATGCGGAGGATGTCGAAGCCCTCGGCGTAGGGGCGTTCGGCGAGGGCGCCATGGCGAATGAGAGTTGCGCGGGTGATCTCGGGGCGGAAGTAATATTTCGATTCGTACGTCTTGTATTCAGCCAGGGCGCGGATCTTGGTTTCGACGTCTTTCTCAGAGACCTCGACAAGGAAATTTGGGAAAAAGCCGTACGAGGATCGGAGGACATCAAAACCAAGAACTGTTGTGCCACGGAATGCGCGCAATGCTTCCTCCGTGGCGGTGGCGTGATCCTGGTGAATATCTGCTTTGGTGTGGACGAAGACAATCTCGGGCCGGTATCTGTGGTTAAGATCGATCAGGTATTCGAGAATTTCCTGGCGGGCGTGGGGAAAGCGGCGCGTTTCGAATTGCCCGATGATGACATGACCGTCGGGAACGCCGAGTATCTCCATGCTGCAGCGGTGCTCGCGAACCAGATTGACCAGCGCGGGATTTTTCTGGTTGTCTGAGAGGGTCACCGTGAGGACTTCCGTGTGGGGGGCGATGGATGCGATCAACGCGCCGCAGCCAAGCTCGATATCGTCGGGATGGGCGCCGATGAAGCAGATTTTCTTCCCATAGAACAGCATATCATTGTTCATAGAACGTTTGTATCCACGGATCTAGCGGGTAGCGATGAATCCACCGACGACCTTGGTCATCACCAGAGTACCATCCTTTTCCAGCCGGCGAGCGGCACCTTCCCTGATCTGGCTCATGATCTTCTCGAAATCATCCTTGTTCTGGAAAAAGCTGGACCATAACTTGCGGTCCTCGGACAGGCTGGCGCGGGTATACTCCAGGAATGGCTCGACATCCACAAAGGTCAGCGGATTTTCGAAGATGTTAACATCCACTGTAGAAAAAGTGTTTTTCATCGCCGAGAGGATCTGGCTGCCGTATCTCGAGCTGCCAGGCATCGGTGGGATGGGCTTCTGGGTGGCTTCGTGGATGATCTCGTAAAACAACCTCTTATTCTCCGGCATGGGGCCGGTGGTGAAGAGGCGCCCGCCCGGTTTCAGGACGCGATGCATCTCGCGGATGGAAAAGGGGATGTTTTCGGCATAATAAATGGCAAAACAGCAGGAGACCAGGTCGAACTGGCTGTCTTTCGCGGGGAATGGCTCGTTGAAATTCAGGTCGATAAATTTAATTTTACTGTTAGCCTGGCGTGGATTCTCTTCCCTGGCCTGGTTCAGCAGCTCGGCGGACACATCGCCTCCTGTGATGTCCGCGTCACCGTTCAGGGATTGGTAAAAAGAAAAACACTGTTTTCCAGCGCCGCAACCCACATCCAGGATCTTGCTGCCAGGCTGGATCTGGAGCAGATCGAGCATCCACCGGTCAATGTCCCTGCCGCCGTACCGATTATGGATGTCGATGCGCTTGAGCAAATCGCTGGTGGTTTCCTGATAGTTGATCTTCATTCATCCTCACCTGACAATAGTATTGTGTACAACCGGGTAAGTATAATGGAAATTTTCGAATTTGGATTTTCGATTTTCGAGTCTCATTGGGGATCGCCGTAGAAGAGGGAAGATGTGGGGGACCCCCACATCTCTTATTGACGAATCACTTTTTACTCAATTCACTGGATTTGAAATCAGCAAATTCGCGGGAGCATTTCGCCGGCGAGGACGTCGAGGAGGCGGGTGCCGCCGATGAGGGTTTTAAGCATGACGCGCTTGGCGGGAGCCGCGACTACCTTGCCGATTTGTACGGCGTGGGCACCGTGAGGATCCTGGCGGAGTGCTGCCAGGGCGGCATCGGCTTCATCCGAGGGGACGATGGCGATCAATTTACCCTCGTTGGCGATGTAGAGCGGATCGAAGCCGAGCATCTCGCAGGCGGCGCGAACGGCGGGCTGGACAGGAATCTTCGCCTCTTCTAATTGAATACCCACATGGCTCTGAACAGCGATCTCATTGAGCGTGGTCGCCAGGCCGCCGCGGGTTGGATCGCGGAGGACATGGGTGCGGGGTGCAGCCTGCAGAAGGCTCTGGATCATGTGATTAAGCGGAGCCACATCCGAGCAGATCTCGGATTCGATACCCAGATCACCCCGTGCGGAAAGGACCGCAATGCCGTGATCGCCGATGGTTCCGGAGATCAGGACGGCGTCGCCCGGCCGGGCCTGATCTCCGCCGATCGTGCACCCTTCGGGGATCCAGCCCAATCCAGCAGTATTGATGAAAAGGCCGTCCGCTTTTCCTTTCTCAACCACCTTGGTATCGCCGGCGACGATGAGAACACCGGCTTCATCGGCAGCCGCGCGCATGGATGCCACCACGCGTTCGAGAGTCTCTACCGGAAGGCCTTCTTCGAGGATGAAGCCGGCGGTCAGGTAGAGCACCTGGGCGCCGAGCATGGAAACATCGTTGACCGTGCCGCAGACCGCGAGCCGGCCGATATCCCCGCCGGGAAAAAAGAGGGGGTGGACGATATGGGAGTCAGTCGACATGGAAAGCCGGCCGCGCAGCGCGGACCCGGTGGGTAGAATCAGGCCAGCGGCATCGTTGCCTGCCCGCAGGAAGGAATTATCCAGCCAACGGAGGAAGACCTGGGAGATCAGCTCCTGGGTCATCTTTCCACCGCTTCCATGACCAATGACAATCTGGTCGGTATGGTGGAGGGGGACCGGGCAGCTCGCCCCGTCGAAATTGAAATCGGTTGGCTCAGCCATGTTCATTCGTCCTGCCATAGCGGTAATAGGCCGCGCAGGCGCCTTCAGAAGAAACCATCGTAGCGCCGAGCGGCGTCTGCGGGGTGCATAGGGTGCCGTAGGCCGGGCATTGAGTAGGTTTTTTGAGACCCTGGAGGATTTGGCCAGCGATGCAGACCTCAGATTCATGGGTCTGGATATGGCCGACATCGAAGCGGTTTTCAGCATCGAAGGAAGAAAACTCCGAGGTCAATCCCCAACCGCTGAGCGGGATCAACCCAATACCGCGCCAGTTGCGGTTTACAGGTCGGAAGACCTTGCGGAGCATCGCCTGGGCAGCCTGATTGCCATGTTGAGTGACCGCGCGCGGATAGCCGTTTTCGACGTTGAAGGTACCGGCTTCGAGTTGGCGGACGGTCATTAACAAACCCTGAACCAGATCGAGGGGCTCGAAGCCGGTGACGACGATTGGGACCCGGTATTTCGCGGCGATGGGCAGGTATTCCCAGTAACCCACCACGGTACAAACATGCCCGGCAGCGAGAAAGCCCTGGACGCGGTTGGCCGGCGAGCCAAGGATGGCGTGCATGGCGGGCGGAACGCAGACGTGCGAGACCAGCACGGAGTAGTTCTTTAATCCCAGGGATTGGGCCTGGATTACGCTCATTGCGTTGGCCGGAGCGGTAGTTTCAAAGCCAATCGCGAAAAACACGACCTCTTTTTCCGGATTTTCCTCAGCGATTTTGACCGCGTCGAGGGGGGAATAAACCACCCGTACCTGACCCCCCCTGGCCCGGATGGAAAACAAGTCTTCATGCGAGCCGGGGACGCGGAGCATGTCCCCGTAGGAGGTGAAGATCACGTTCGGGCGGGCGGCGATTTCGAGAGCTTTGTCAATCAACTCCAGTGAGGTAACGCAGACGGGGCAGCCAGGGCCGTGAACCAGCTCGATTTGCGGGGGGAGCAGCTCATCCAGGCCGTAATGGAGGATGGCGTGAGTCTGGCCGCCGCAAATCTCCATGATCACCCAATCGCGGGTGACGATGCGGCGTATCTCGTCAAGAACGCCTTTCACCAGGGCCGCGTCGCGGTATTCATCAACAAACTTCATTCAGGACCTAACTCGTCTTCGATGGCGGCCAGCTCGCGAAGAGCATCCAGGGTTTCCCTGGCTTCGCTTTCACTAAGTAAATTGAGGGCGAAACCAGCGTGGATGATGGTGTAATCGCCAACTTTGGCTTCCGGGAGGGTTTCGAGACATGCCTCACGGAAAATGCCGCCAAAATCGACTTTGCCCATGCGTAAACCACCGCTTGTGTAAATTTCAACGATTTTTCCGGGAACTCCAAGGCACATGATGATCTCCTTATGCATGCGATTGATGATACGCGACCAAGGCCTGACCGAGAGCGATACAGCCATCGTTCGTCGGTAATTGGTGGTGGATGAGAATCTGAAAACCCGCCGCCTCCAGAGCGCGGGGAACCTGCTGAGATAAGAATTTATTCTGCCAGACACCACCGCTGAGGGCCACGACCTTACTGCCTGATTTCGCGCGAACGGCCTGGCAAATATCGAGAGCGAGGGCGACGAGACTGTTGTGGAAACGGGCGGCGAGCCGGGCGGTCGATAGACCCGAACGCAGGTCGGCGAGGATCCCGGCGAGAAGCGGCGAGGGGTCGATAATATCCTGGTGGACTTCAAAGGGATAGGCGCCTTTCTCGTGCGGATCCAGGGACGCCTCCAACTCCATCGCCGCCTGGCCCTCATAATCAACCTGCTGGCGGATCCCAAGCAAGGCAGAGATCGCGTCAAACAGGCGGCCCAGACTGGAGGTGGGCGGAGCGTTGAAGTTTTGCTCGAGCTGTTTGCGCAACACCGTGCGCTCCTCCACGGACAGCGCCTTGACGGGAGGAAGGTCGGCCTCCCAAGGGATTCCGGCTGCCCAGAGATGGGCGAGGGCCATGCGGGCTGGCTTGTGGATCGCCTGGTCTGCGCCGGGGAGAGGGACATAGGCCAGGTGAAAAGCGCGTTGGAAACCGGCGTAGCCGCCGAGGAGGACCTCACCGCCCCAGACTGCGCCATCCGTGCCCAGACCAGTTCCATCGAAGCTCAGCCCAATCACCGGGTCACAGGCGGTCCAGCCGTTATCTGCCAGGCAGGCAGCCAGATGTGCATGGTGATGCTGGACCGCGATAAGCGGAAGGCGCTCACGGCCGGCGCGCTCCTGAGCGTACCGCGTGGCCATGTAATTGGGATGCAGGTCGCAGGCGAGCAGCTCAGGTTGCACGCGGAAGAGGCGCTGGTAGTGGTCGATACCCGTTTCGAACGATTGGAGGGTTTCCAGATTCTCCAGATCGCCGATGTGGTGGCTGACGAAGGCGTACTTCTGGCGGGTCAGGCAAAAGGTGTTTTTCAGTTCCGCACCTGCGCCGAGTATGGGGGGCAGCTCCTCAGCAAGCTGGACCGGATCTGGGGCATATCCGCGCGAGCGGCGAATAAGCATCGTCTCTTTCCGAATAACGCGGGCGACCGAATCATCGACGCGCATATGAATAGGGCGGTTGTGTATCAAGAAGGCATCGGCTAAAGGAGAAAGCCGCTCGCGAGCGTCCTCATCGAGATATGCAATTGGCTCTTCACTGAGGTTGCCGCTGGTCATCACCAATAACTCGGGGAATTCCGGCGTGGGCTCGAGGAGGAGGAGGTGTAGAGGCGTATAGGCAAGCATCACGCCAAGATTCGTCTGGCCTGGGGCAACTTCTTCAGCGACTTTCGCGCCGGGTCTTTTTTCGAGGAGAACTACCGGCCGCTCGCGCGACCCAAGCAGCTTTTCTTCTCCCGCAGAAAGGATACACGACCGGGATGCAATGTCTGAATTGAATGCCATCAGGGCGAAGGGCTTCTCGCTGCGCTTCTTTCTGCGGCGCAACTCAGCCACGGCTACCGGGTTCGAGGCGTCGCAAGCGAGGTGGTACCCCCCCAAGCCTTTGACCGCCAGGATCTGACCGGCGGCGAGCATCTGGCGCGCGACTGCGATCGCGGATTGGTGATTTGCAAGGACCTCACCCTGGATTTCTAACCAAATATACGGACCGCAAACCGGGCAGGCAATGGGTTGGGCATGGAAGCGGCGGTCGAGCGGGTTGTTGTACTCTGCCTGGCAGTCCGGGCACATCGGGAAACCGGCCATGGTGGTGTTGGGGCGGTCGTAGGGGATGTCGTGGATGATGGAAAAGCGAGGACCGCAGTTGGTGCAGTTAATGAAAGGATAGCGGTAGCGGCGATTGGCAGGATCGAAGAGCTCAGCCTGACAGTCGGAGCAGATGGAGACATCCGGGGAGACAGGGAGGAACTCGAAGGGCTGGGGTTCAGAATGAAGGATTTCGAACTGCGTGTAGCCATCACCAGGGCTGGGCTGAACCTCAAATGTGTCAATGCGCGCCAGCGGTGGGGGCTGCCTGCGTAATTCAGCGATAAAGGATTGTATATCCCCAGGCGCTCCGTTCACTTCAATCTCCACGCCGCGTGAGGAATTTTTCACCCAACCCTTCAATCCGTACTGGACCGCGAGAGAATAAACAAAAGGCCGGAATCCTACCCCTTGGACGATCCCGCAGATCCAGATTCGGACGCCCGTCCATTGATCATTCATCGCATTTACTTCTCAGCAGCTCTGGTTTTTAGCCATTCGATCCAGGGATCGAACCCTTCCCCTGTCGTGCAAGACAGCGGGAAGGTAGCTACTCCCGGGTTCAACATCTCCACACCTTTGCGGAAATACTGCATGTCGAAACGGACGTAGGGAAGCAGGTCAATCTTATTGACAATGAGCACGTCGATGCCGCGGTAAATGTTGGGATATTTATATGGCTTGTCGTCGCCTTCTGGGACGCTGGCAATGAGGACATTGGCATGCGTGCCCAGGGTAAACGAAGCCGGGCAAACCAGGTTACCGACGTTCTCAACGATCAGCAACTGAAGCTCGTCCAGGGGAAGCTGGGGGAGAGCGCTGGCTAGCATCACTGCATCGAGATGGCAGTCGCCGCCGGTGTTGATCTGGACTGCCGGCATACCGGCTGCAATAACCTTGTCGGCATCAATCGTGACCGGAGCTGTATCGCCCTCGACCACACCCAGGCGGAGCTGAGACGCCAGGCGCTGGATGGTCCCCAGGATGAGACTGGTCTTGCCTGCGCCAGGAGAGGCCATCAAATTTACCGCGAAAACGCCAGCAGCATCCAGGCTTTTCCGGTTCTGATGAGCAAGCTGGTCGTTGGCGTTCAAAATTTTTTCAACAACGGGAACACGTACGATTGACACGATTTTTCTACTCCTTAACTATTTCCTCGGTTACTTCAATACCAATGCTGTCCAGGCGAAACTCTTCGCCGGTGAGTAGCTTCACCTGGCTGCTGGAGCAGCGTGGACAGGGCTCCAACTGGTCGCTGAGAACGAATTCATTTCCACAGTCCAAGCAAAGCAGACGGGCGGGAATCCGATCGAAGTGGAGCTGTGCTCCTGCGCAGATCGTACCCTCGCTGATCAGGTCCCAATAGAACTGGACCGAATCGTCTACAATGCTCGACAACCGGCCGATGGTGATGTAGATATCAGTCACGCGGGAGGCGTTGGATTTTCGGGCATGCTTTATGGAAAGATCTAAAATACTTTCAGTGACGGCAAGCTCGTGCATGGCGGTAATTATAATCCTAATGGTAAGATTACTTTCTCAAAAAATCGGGCGGGAAAATGATGTCCGCCCGATCGTTCATCATCCTGAACAATTCTGGCTTTTCGTTCATTTGAAACCCATACTCACCCTTTTTTCTCCAGCTCTGGATTGGCCAGCAAATCCATCAGAATCAGGCGAGAGGTCAGCAAGCGGCTGGCGATGACATTGGAAATGCGGCGCATCACCAGGTAACCAATGCGGTTATCCTCATCACACAACCGCTTGAGGGATTCGGCCTCGATGGAAACCAGGCGGCTTTTTTTCAATGCCCGGACTGTTGCTGTGCGCTGGCGGACGACCGGGGTGAGTGCAGACCAACCTATGATATCCAGAGGCTCAGCGGTATAAATACGGATGTTCTCATGATTGGGGACAAACATATCGATCCCCATCTGGCCTTCGATGACGATATAGAGGAAATCTTCCGGCCCGCCTTCCTGAAACAATTCCACGTTCTCAGCAATCTCACAGATATTGGAGATTCTGGTAAGGCGCTCGAGGCGCGACGCATCCAACTCGTGAAACCACGGGATAGACGCCAACGTTGAAGTTAGATCGGCTTGGTTAAACATCTTTTCCTCTCGCTGGGGAAACGTCTGGTTCAACGTCCCCGGCTAGCTATTCTCTGTTTTAACATTGAAGCTATCCGATCAGTAGTGTGTTCTATCCTAAACCAGCGGGTAAATTGTCACCTATCCGATCAAAATTCTGGTTTAGAAAAATCTTGTACCCAATCCCAGAGCAAATCCGCCGCTTGATGCGCTAACTGCTCCGTTTGGGGGGACATTTGAGTCGTAAAGCCGAACTGGTAGCCGCGAATTGATAGCAAAAAACCAGGCAGAAGCTTACCATAGAGGGTATCAGCCAGGGCGAGAACTGTTTGGGGGGTCATATGATGGGTGAGGGGCGAACTTTGGAATTCACCCTCAATTTCGGCCAATTGAACCTCTTCCTCGACGCTGCCTGTATGAGCGTCAACAAAACAGACTGCATCGTATTGTGCGACAATCTCAGCCATTTCAGGGGTCAACTGAAGGACAAACAACAAAGCAGGCGAAGTGGAAAAATCCTCCAGCCCTTCCATGATCTCATTGGGGTGAGGCCTGCCCAGGTGATTCGCGAGCATGCTGAGGACGTGCCAGGCGACACCATCGTCCTGGCGGTCGATATTCCCGAAACCGATCACGAGCAGATTTTTGATTGAATGGCTTGGTTTGTTCATTCGATGAGCGGTTCTAATCAAGAGGGCGATGTCGATTGTACCCGACATCGCCCTCTTGAAAATTACTTTGTTCTATGCTTTGAGCGGCTCAATCGCGGCGCAAGGTCTTCACCTGGCTGCCATCCGGACCCACGACCTCGATGATCATTGGCATCTGGCCGATCGCGTGAGTGGAGCAGGAAAGGCAGGGATCGTGAGCTCGAACCGCGGCTTCAACCCGGTTCAGCAGCCCCTCTTTGATCTCAGGGCCGGTGATGTAGGTCTTGGCGACGCTATCGACGGCGTTGCTCATCGCCCAGTTGTTGTGGCCTGTGGATACGATCAGGTTCACCTTTTTCAACTGGCCCATCGGATCTGTCCAGTAGTGGTGGAAGAGCGTGCCGCGGGGAGCCTCGATAACGCCAACGCCTTCACCCTTGAAGTCCCTATGCGTATTAAGGATTTCGTTGGAGAGGATATCCGGATCGTCCAGCAATACCTGCACGCGTTCCGCGGCGAAGAGCGCTTCGATCAGGCGCGCATAGTGGTACATGAGGGTGTTCTCGACCGGCTTACCGCCGTTGAATGCCTTCCATAGCTTGTGTTCTTCATTGGCCAGGGGGGTGTTGATCTCTCTGGCAATGTTCAAACGGCCCAACGGACCGACGCGATAAACACCCTGGGGATAGCCCATCTTCTTATAGTAAGGGAACTTGAGATAGGACCAATCCTCGACGTGCTCGGCGATGTAATCCAGGTAATTGCGGCCCTCGAACCGCTCGAGCTGTTTGCCTTTGGCATCGATAAGGCGGATCATGCCATCGTATAGCTCAAGGCCGTCGGTGGGTGTAACCAAACCAAAGTAGCCGGTAGGGAAGACCGCGAACTTCTGAACGTCTTCCTGGTTACGGTCGACCCAATCTTTCATGATGGCCAGGCCAGCCTGGATGGTTTCGATGGATTCGTCGACGCCAGACAGGATCTGGTCTCTTTCGGCAGGTTGGAGGGCTTTGTTGACCCCACCCGGAACGGCGAAGTTGGGATGAACGCGGCGTCCGCCAAGGGTTCGAATGATCTCCTGGCCGAACTTGCGCAGGTTGACCGCTTTGAGAGCCAGCTCGGGATTGACGGAAACCAGTCCAATCACATTACGGACAGCAGGGTCGGCGTCGAAACCGAGGAGCAAGTCAGGCCCGGCCAGCTCGAAGAAATGCATGCCATGGCTCTGGATGACCTGGCCCATGTGCATCAACTCGCGCAGAAGGGAAGCCGGCCGGGGTGGGGTGGCGCCGGTAAGAGCATCACTGGCCTTCGCAGAAGCCAGGTGGTGGCTGACCGGGCAAATTCCACAAATGCGGGGGGTGATGCTGGGCATCTCGAAATACATGCGGCCTTCGCAGAACTTCTCAAAACCGCGGAATTCATTGACGTGAAGATAAGCGCGTTCCACGGTTCCGGCATCGTTGAGATGGATTGTCACTTTCGCGTGACCTTCAATCCGGGTGACCGGTTCAATCGTTACTTTTTGGGCTACCATCATCCACCTCCTACTCGATCTAATGCCAGTCCAGCTTGTCGCCGCTGATCTCGGGTTTACGCCCCTGGGCCAACTCGGCAAGAACGTAGTAAATCACATCCGGATCAGGGGGACAGCCGGGAACATACACATCAACCGGGACGACCTCTTCCAGAGCGCGAACCCTGGTCATCCTGGCGAGCTCAGGATCGCTGGGGATCTTCCCCTCAGAGTCGGTGCTTTCGGTTTCGACGTAGGCGCGGCGCAAGGTTTCATCCATCATGAAGAAATTGCGCATTGCGGGGACGCCGCCAAAAACTGCGCAGTCGCCGAGGGCTACCAGTGTTTTGCAGCGCTTGCGCATTTTATGGGCGACTTCTTCATTCGCGCTGTTGTTAATCCCGCCTTCGAGTATCCCGACATCGACACCAGAAGAATCCGGCTCTTTGAGGTCGGTAATCGGAGATGAGCGGATATCCGCCAGCTCTGCCACGGTAACGATGCGCTCATCAATGTCCAACAGCGACATGTGGCAGCCAGAGCAGCCCGCCATCCAATCCGTTGAAATCTTTGGTTTTGCCATTATTTTTCTCCTTCTTTCAAGCCTTTACCCGCAAAAGCGATCAATTCAGTTGGGGGAGGGCCAACTGCTTGCGCCAATCGACACTGGGCGTAGCGCCAAGGCGAGCAGCAATTTCTGCCAGGATTTTCTGGCTGGACAGCACACCTTCGGGGGCAGTCAATGAAGCCGCAGCGGTTTGCAGACGGCCTTCAGAATTTACATAGTGGCCTTCGACCTCAGCCCACATCTCTACGGGAAGGACGACATCTGCTTTAGCGGTCGCGGCGTTTACGTAGCTGGAGGCCACGACGAGGAACGGTACGGCCTCGAGGCGCTGCTGCATGGTTTTACTGAGCTCATCATCGCCCAGGGCGATGAAGACGGCCTTCTGGCCATTGATCTCGAAGGTTCCTTCGAGGCCGTATTGGGCGGCGGCAACGCTGTTGGCCTGCCCTTTGGGGGCAATCACCTTCGCTCCGATCTGGGCAGCGAATTCAACCAGGGCTTTCAATGCGGATTCGTTGCCAGCCAGGCCTTTGCCATAGATCAGGACAGGATTTTCGGCGGCGGTGATCAGCCTGGCCGCCTCCAGGTAGGCCTGAGCGGAAACGCCGGTCGTTTGGGGAGCAGTTTCGAGAGAAGCCCCGGTAAGGACGCCGCCGAGAGCGGACTCGTTCGAATTCAGCAGCGCCACCGCCGCGGCCAGGCCCTCGATCAGGTCGATCTCGGTGCGCGCGGCAGGTTTCAGGGTCAATTGGGCCAGGTCGCTCATCGCGTTGCGCTGAGAGTCGACGACCACCAGTTTTGTACCTTTGGGCAGGTTGCGCTTGATAAAGAAGCCAGCTACCTGGTGATCTTCAACGAGATCGATACCGAAAGCCATCACGCTATCCGCCATTTCGAGGTCCGCCAGAGTGCCTTCAAAGGGTTTACCCAGCTCTTTAGCGACTTTCGTCGATGCGGCGGTGTAGGCGCCTTCTTCAATGCTGGTCACGACCTTGCTCTGCAGCACGTCGGCGAAGACCTGCTTAAAAAGGTGAAGTGCCTCGGCTGGCAGACGGGTGGAGACCAGGGCGGCAACGCCGCTGCCGTTCAATCCCTTGAGGCTGGCCAGTTTTTCGGAAACGACGAAAAGAGCTTCATTCCAGGTGGCCGCTTTCAGGGCGCCGTTCTTGCGGACGAGCGGGGTAACGATCCGCTCGCGCTCTTCGACGGTGGGCTCAAAGCGGCCGGTCATGCAGAGGATACCCCCGTTGACTGCCGCGTCCCAATCACCATCGATGCGGACGAGCTGGTTGTCACGGGTGTGGACATCGATGCCGCAGCCCAGCGAGCAGCCCAGGCAGATCGATTTTGTTTTCTCGGTCTGGACATCCTTGCCGAGGTAGGCACTCTTGCGGTCAATCAAGGCGCCAGTCGGGCAGACCTGGACGCAGGTTCCGCAGGAAACGCATGTGCTTTCACCGAGGGGGTTGCCCAGGTCAGCGACGAGGATGCTGTTTGCGCCCCGGTCTTCGAAGCCGAGAGTAAAATTTCCCGCCAGCTCACCACAGGCGCGGACGCAGCGTCGGCAGAGGATGCAGCGGTTATGATCCATCACGTAGTAAGGATGGGAGGCGTCGACTTTGTAGGCCTGCCAGTTTGGCGGGAGGGGCCAGTGGGTCATGCCCTCGCCATAGGCGCAGTTCTGCAGCTCGCAGTCGCCGCCGCTCTTCTGGCAGTACATGCAGAAGTGGTTACGCTCGCTGAAGAGTAGAGTCAGGACGAATTTGCGCGCTTCACGAGTCTTGGGCGTGTCGGTATGCACCACCATGTTGTTTCCGGCCGGCAGGGTACAGGAAGGCTGGAGCGTGCGGGCCCCTTCTACTTCGACCAGGCACATGCGGCAGCCACCGTAGGGGGTCAGGTGAGGATGATTGCAGAGTGTTGGAATGTGGATATCGGCCATTCTAGCCGCCTGGAGCACCGTGGTTCCATCGGGGACTTCAATCTTCTTGTCATCAATCGTAATGTTGACCATAATCAACCCTCTCTAATCGTTGTGAAAACTTGCGTCTACGCCCGGTGCCCGTTCATCGGGCATACGCCGGTCGGGCAAACTTTGAGGCGAATATGGGCTTCGACTTCAGCCCGGAAGTGTTTGAGGATGTCACGGATCGGCGTCCCGGAGGTCTGACCCAGGCCGCAGTTTGAAAGCTGGTAGAGCTCGTCGCTGAGAGCCTGGAGATCGTCGAGGTCGCGCAGGGTGCCGGTGCCTTCGGCGATATTGCTGAGAATCTGGTAGGCACGCTGGTTTCCGATCCGGCAGGGATTGCACTTCCCGCAGCTCTCGACGCGGAAGAAGTTGAGCAGCACGCGGGCTAGATCGACCACACAGGTATTTTCATCACAGATCAAGAGCGCTCCAGAACCGAGGCTGACGCCGGCTCTGTTGAAGGCGTCGAAATCCATGGGAGTGTCCTGCAGGCTGGCGGGGATTATCGAGCCACTGGAGCCTCCGGTCTGGGCTAGTTTGAAGGTGGCGTTGTTTTTCATCCCGCGGGCATAGATCGCGATCACTTCGCGGAGGGTGATGCCCATGGGCACCTCAATCAGGCCGGTCACATTGACGTTACCCAGGATGGTATAGACCTTGGTCCCCGGGCTGGAGGGGGTGCCGAACTTGCGGTACCAGGCGGCGCCGCTGCGCAGGATGGGGGGAATATTCGCCAGAGTCTCGACATTATTGACCAGGGTGGGCTTTCCCCACAGGCCGTTCGTGGTCGGATAAGGCGGGCGGGCGCGAGGCTCACCGCGTTTGCCCTCGATGGATTCAATCAACGCGGTCTCTTCGCCGCAGATATAAGCTCCAGCGCCGGAGTGAACGTGGATCTTGAAGTTGAAACCGGTGCCGAAGATGTTTTGCCCGAGAAAACCCATCTCATTTGCCTGGCGAATAGCGTTGACGAGGCGCCGCCGGGCAAGTGCATACTCGCCGCGGATATAGATATAGCCTTCATCAGCGCCGACGGCGTAGGCGGCGATGGTCATGGCCTCGATGATGCTGTGCGGATCGCCTTCCAGGATGAGGCGATCTTTGAAGGTCCCTGGCTCGCTTTCGTCGGCGTTGCAGATGACATATTTCTTTGGGCCTGCTACCTGGGAAACGAATTTCCATTTTGAACCGGTCGGGAAGCCTGCTCCGCCGCGCCCTTTGAGGCCGGACTGGTCGATGGTTTTAATCACTTCCATGGGTGTCATCTCGGTGAGGGCCTTGCCCAGGGCGAGGTAGCCATCGTGGATGATGTAATCATTGATATCGTCCGGGTCGATGAGCCCGGCGCGCTCCAGGACAATACGCTGCTCTGCGGGGAGGGTACCCTTGCGGGCAGAGAGCCAGGCTATGCGTCCGGAAAGCTCGCGAGTTGGGGCCTGAAGGCCAGAAACAACGCGCCCTTTGTACAGATGCTCTTCCACAATCGAGTGCGCGTCTTCTGGTTGGACGGGTCCGTAGATGACCGCGTCGGGATAGACGATCACCAGGGGCGAGACGTCGCTGCGGCCTACATCTCCGACCATGGATAAGGAGACCTCGGATTCGAGCCCGAAGGATTTTAATTCTTCCTGCAAGCATTGATAGACTTCATTCGCGCCACGCTCCTTACTTTGCGGGTCGCTTGAGACCAGAATCATTGATCGAACGGGTTTCATCGCGCTTCTCTCCTTGGGCTACATGTACCTGGCGAGAATATCTTTTACCTGAGCGGGGGTGACATTCCCGTAGACGTCCTCATCGACCATAATCACCGGGCCGACGCCGCAGATCCCCAGGCAACTGGTAGTGACGAGCGTCCAGCACCCATCGCGGGTTGTCTCGCCAGATTGCAGGTGAAGCTGGTCCTGAAGCTCCTCCCAGACTTCACGTCCACCCACCACATGACAGGGGGCGCTTTCACAGAACTGGACTACGTGCGTTCCGCGGGGTTTGGTGGAGAGCATACGGTAGAAACTGGCCACAGAAAAAACCTGGCTTTTGGGCACTTTTAGCAAATGGCTAATCTCATCCAGAGCCTCAGCGGGGAGATAACCTAACTTGTGGTTGATCTCACTGAGAATGGGGATCAATTCATCCTGGGTTGCACCACAACGTTCTATCACAGCATACACTGTCGTTCGGATTTTTTCAGGATCGGTGATACCGATGGTCATGCGCTTCCTCCTGCTCGGCCTTTTATAATAGGATCCAGGTTCAGACCGGGATGGGGCTCCCGGCTTGCTCAGGTCAATTTACGCTGACCGCGTTAAAGTTGCAGACCTGCATGCAGATGCCACAGCGGATGCATACGTCCGGATCGATGGTGTGGACTTTGCGCCGCTCACCGTGTATGGCTTCCACCGGACAGTTCCGGGCGCAGACCATACAGCCCGTGCAGACGTCTGGCAGGATCGCATACGTGATCAGGGCCTTACAGACTTTCGCCGGGCAGCGCTTTTCGTAAATGTGGGCGATATATTCATCCCGGAAATGCTTGAGGGTGGAGACGACAGGGTTTGGGGCGCCCTGGCCGAGGCCGCACAGGCTGGTGGCCATAATGTCCTGGCAAAGCATTTCAAGAGTTTCGATATCACCGTCGCGGCCTTTGCCAGCGCAGATGCGCTCGAGGACCTCGAGGATGCGGCGGGTGCCCACCCGGCAAGGGGTGCATTTCCCGCAGCTCTCGTCCTGGGTAAAGTCCATGAAAAAGCGGGCGATATCGACCATGCAGGTCTCATCATCCATGACGACCAGACCGCCCGAGCCCATCATTGCGCCAGCGCTGCTCAAGGATTCGTAATCGATGGGGAGATCGAGAGCCGAAGCGGGTAGACAGCCGCCCATGGGTCCGCCGATCTGGACCGCCTTGAAACCTTTGTTGTCCTTGATGCCGCCGCCGACGTCATAAATGACCTCACGGATGGTGATCCCGAGGGGAACTTCAATCAGGCCAGTATATTTCACATCTCCGGCCACAGCAAAGGTCTTGGTGCCTTTGCTTTTGGCGGTACCCATCGAGGCAAACCAATCTGCTCCCTTGAGGATAATTTGAGGTACGTTGGCGTATGTTTCGACGTTATTGTTATTGGTCGGCTTACCCCACAGACCTTTTACGGCGGGGAAGGGCGGTCGGGGGCGAGGCTCACCCCGTTTGCCCTCGATGGAGGCGATCAACGCAGTTTCTTCGCCGCAAACGAATGCGCCAGCACCCTTGCGGACTTCGATATCGAAGGAAAAGCCAGAACCAAAGATATTCTCGCCGAGGAAGCCAAAGGCGCGGGCCTGCTGGATGGCAATGTTGAGGGTGCGCACAGCGACCGGATATTCCGCACGACAATAGACGTAACCATGATTGGCGCCGATCACGTAAGCAGCGATGATCATGCCTTCCAGGACGGAATGTGGATCTCCTTCGAGGACACGCCGGTTCATAAACGCGCCAGGGTCACCTTCATCGGCGTTGCAGGTGAGATACTTCACATCGCCCGGGTTCATTCGCGCTAACTGCCACTTCTTGCCAGCCGGGAACCCGGCGCCACCGCGACCGCGGAGGCCGGATCTGATAATCTCGTCGATGACCTGTTCAGGGGTCATCTCGGTAAGGACTTTGGCCAGGGCCATATAACCGTCCTCAGCGATATAGTCCTCAATATTTTCGGGGTCGATCTTGCCGCAGTTGCGCAGGACGACTCGAACCTCTTTGGCCTTGGGCGCGCTCAATTCTTCGTCGGCGAAAGAAATCGTGGGGGCGATGAACTTCTGGACCACACGCCCTTTGAGGAAATGCTCCTCAACCAGGTAAGGAATGTCGTCTACGGTGAGGCCAGAATAATGGACGCCTTCGGGATAGACCATCATTTCCGGTCCATTGCTGCAACCGCCGAGGCGAGAAGTCTCCAGCACCTGGACCTCGTCGATCAAACCCTGCGCGACGAGTTCGTCCTGAAGGCTGTCGAGGACTTCGTGCGCCCCTTTACGCAGGCACTCCGGGTCGACACATACTAAAACGTGGGAGCGATAATACTTCATGTGAATTCCTATCAAACATGCTGTCTGGTCATGCTCAGGCAGGTATCACGTTCTCTTTCACAATCTGATCTTTAACGATGTGCTCCTCGACGATGCGACGGGCGACCTCGGGGTTAACCTTACCGTAGATCACTTTTTCCTGATCGCCAACCACGACCTGGACGATTGGTTCTTTTTCGCACATCCCCATGCAGCCGGTCTGTGTGACCAGGATACCGGTGAGGTTGTCCTGTTCGATCGTATCCAGGATGGCTTTCATCGTATCGCGTGCACCGGCAGCAATCCCGCAGGTTCCCATCGCAACAGTTACCTGGGCGCGCCCCTCAGTGGTTTTCGCCTTGCGCTTTTCCAGGGCTTCTTCACGTATTTTCTTCAGATCATCAAGGCTCTTTACGGTAGGCATAAGTCAATCTCCCTTTGTATCGCGGTTTTGACGTTAGTTTTTTAGTAAAACATTCTCGCTGGGATCCGGCTGAATTTCAGCCACGCCTTCTTTCAGGACCGAGCGGATGTAAGCCAGCACGCCTGGTTCGCTGAGGGGGATATCTCCCAATTCGTTTTTAATCGGTTCGTCATCGAAGACAAACTCATTCCCGTCAACCTGATACCGAAAGATCCAGTGGATCTCAGGAGCGGAAATCACGAGGGTCGTTATCGTTTCGGGCAGATCGCCCAGGGGCATGCGGTCGATGTGGCTACGTTGGAACTCAACGTTCACCGTCGTGCCTTTCCCCGGCTTCGAATCGATCTGCAGTTCTCCATTACAGGCTTCCGCGGCTTCTTCGAGAAGCGGGATCCCCAATCCGACCTTGCGGGTGGTCCGGCTGGTGTAAAAGGGATCGATCACCCTGGCGGCTGTTTCCGCGTCCATGCCGGAGCCATCATCGATCACCTGGATTCGGAGGCGGTCGCGAGCGAGGTCTTCGGTCACGTTGATCTGGATCGTTTTCGCCCCGGCGGCGATAGCGTTTTCTGCGAGATCCAGGATATGCAGAGCCAGCTCTCTCACAGCGCCCGCCTTATTTCTCTACCTTCTTCATGATCTGCGGTATCTTATTCGGGCGCACCCGGCCGGAGATCTCGTCGTCGACGACCAGGACCGGCGCCTGGCTGCACGCGCCTACACAACGGCAGATTTCCAGGGTGACCATACCGTCCTTAGTGGTCTCACCGGGGCCAATTCCCAGATGCTGGCGGGCTTTTTCAATCAACTGGTCGATCCCACCGACGTAACAGGCGGTTCCCAGGCAGAATTTAATCGTGTGTTTTCCACGGGGTTGGGTGGTAAAAAAGGAGTAGAAGGATACTACCCCGTGAACCGTGCTGATCGGGATACCCATCTCACGGGCGACATAAGCTTGCATGGGTGCGGAGATAAAGCCAATCCGCGATTGAAGCTCGTTGAGGACGACCATCGTAGCCCCAGGCAACTCCCGATTTTCGGTGATAATTCCGTCGATCACCTCTCTTTGTTCAGGAATAGCAAGGGGGTCGTTTTCGGGAAGATTTTCCAAAATCTTTAACATGAACGGCTCCAAATCCGATGAAGGGATAATTTCACCCTTATTGTGATTAAAACCACAATGTAGTTTACCCTTTCATGTCTAAATTGGTAAGATCCAAATGTCATGTCAAAACAAGATGGTTGTCAAAAAGAGAAAGAGCGAAGAACGAGAGCCGAGAACCGAACTGGGAGAACCGAAAATTTGAGAACGGAGGGCAGAAAATAGAGAATAGGATTCAACCAGTGCGGAGATGAAATTGGCGGGACTTCTGGTTGGCGAGGGCAAGATAAATTTCTTCAATACAGGGTTCTTCGATGAATAACTCATTGACACCCAGGAATTCAGAGAGGCGGTGGACATCACCGCTTTGGATCAATGGGTAGCCACGTAGCTGAGGAAATTTCTGGGTTGCTGTCGCGGATTGCAGGTGGCGTGAGATCTCCATGGCCGGGAAGGGAATATCTGTCGGGATGAACCCAAGATTGGCAATCAACCCGTTTGCACGGCGGTCCACGTGCGCGGGGATGCACAGGCCGCCCAACCGGCTCACGCCATCAAAGGCTTCCTCTAGACTGATGATGGCCGAGGTGAGCAGGAGGCGTGGCTCATGACGGATGAAATCACCGGTTTCGTCGACCACAAACTGCTCGCCAAAATGCTCGGGTTGGTTTTCCAGGGAAGGCAATCGAGCGTCCACAGTTTGCTGCCAGGAAAAAATCTGGTCCAGGGTATCGAACAGGCACAGCACGTGGACTTCTTCACGGGTCTGCAGCTCCATTCCAGGGAGAACTGCCAGGCCTGTCCCGGCAGCCGCCGTTTGGACGGCTGCCACATTGGCGCTGGCATTATGATCTGTGATTGCGATCAGGTTGATCCCCCGTTCGAGGGCTTCCTGGACGATCAGCGGAGGGATCATCTCCACATCCGCACAGGGAGAGAGAACGGTATGAATGTGGAATTCAGCGCGGAACTTTCTCACTCGGGATTTTCCATCTCTGTGGAAGTGAGCGGGAATCCAGACTATTCTGTTTTTAATCCGGATGCCCAGAGCTTACCAACGACTGTGTAAGTAGGCATTTTCGTACCAAGCAGGATCACTCCTTCCAGGTTGGCTTTCTCGATTGTGACCGGATCGGGTTGGGCGTCTTCGGTGACGATCACCGCGGCGAGGTCCAGCAACGCAGCGACCGCGACGATGTTGGCGTGCGCCTGAAGGGTTACCCAGACTCCAGACCGTTTCGCGCCGGCCATGACACAACTGAGCAAATCCGAAGCGTACCCGCCGGTGGGCGTGATCGTGGCATAATCCCTGGGCTCAGTGAGCGGCGTGAGCTGGAGGGTTTCGATGATTTCCTGTAACGTCATAGAGTCGTTTTCTCCTTTTCTGGAAGATCCATCAATTATGCGTATAGGATTCACCAAAAGCTTCCTGGTTGTGCAGGTAGATGCGCAGGCGCAGGCGTGTGCCTTTGCCAACCACCGATTCGAGCTTCATATCATCGACGCAACGGGCAATGTTGACCAATCCCATTCCAGCGCCGAACCCTTTTTCACGGACTTCCTCGGAGGCCGTGGAATACCCCGCTTTCATCGCCAGATCGATGTCTTTGATCCCCGGGCCATCATCGTAAGCGTCAATCGAGATCTGGTGCGGCTCGATTTCCACCCGGATGGTACCCCCGTTGGTGGTGTGGATGATCAGATTCATCTCCGCCTCGTAAGTAGCAATGCCACACCGCCTTGCAATTTGAGGGGAGGCTCCAAGGCGGAGAAGAGCACGCTTGATATAGCTGGAGGCTGCGCCGCCGTGCGTGAAATCACCCTGGCGAATTTTATAGCGAAGAATGAGGCTGGTGCGGTCAGAGACGATATCCTCGAAAAGGTGGCTGGCGCGGTAGCGGCGAACCTCCTCTTCCTGATAATCGGACTGGAGCGCTTTGAGCAAACCGCGGGTAACATCTCCTTTGGTCAGGATGCCGACCAGCCTGCCGGCCTCATCCAGAACCGGGAGGCGACCGATATTCGCATCGACGAAAACTTTTAATGCCTCGACGACGGGATCGTAGCTGTGGATGGTGATGGGCGAACGGCTCATGTACGCCTGAACCGGTGCGTCCAGGTCATTCGAGCGCAGGCAGCGAATCAGGTCCTCAATGCTGAGAACGCCAACCAGGCTATCTCCAATCACAACCGGAGCGCCGGAGATGCGACTCTGGCGGAAGGCATCCAGGGCCTCACCCATCCTGGTCTCGAGAGCCAGCTTGAGGAGGTTTTTTGACATCACCTCCTCAATCTTCAACTCATAAGCGAGCTCCTCGACGCGAGTGATGTTCTCAGCGTCCCGGTCTGTGGGCGGACCTTTACTTCCGATGCCTGGTTCCATTCACACTCCTTGAAGCACCGTCAATCTCCGCAATCGCATGTTCCAACGACCGGCATCTCCAGGCTGGGTAGGCCAGCCCGGAAAAGGCGGCCGCAAAGCTCATACATGCCGTAGGGAGTTTTGATCAGGGGAATGCTTTCCGCGTTGGCAAGGTTGATCGTTTCCTGGGGAGGGTTTTTGCCACGGACAAGGACGATGGCGGAAACATCCGCCATCAGAGCGGTGCGGACAACCTGTGGATTGCACAATCCAGTGAGAAGGACGGCGTTGGGTTGGATCGAAGCAAGCACGTCGCTCATCAGGTCTGCACCGCAGGCTCCCTTGATTTCCCGGTTGATATGATTGCCATCGGTGAGTAAGACGCCGTTTGAGATTTGGTTTAATTCTAAGAGGTCCATAAGCGCACCAGTTGCATGAAGATATAATTACTACGAAGCCCTTGTCCGTAGCCAAAACGCCAGATTATGCCAGGCAATTCCCAGCAGGGAGACGGTTTTTTGAGCAGAGGAGATAAAATGAGCTGTACGTCGAAATTTTGCTCAAAGGATTTGCATTGTTCAAGGACGGTTGATTGTGCCAAATTATACAACCAAACCAGCCCTCCGAGAAGCCGGGATTGCCAAACTAATAGTAATTCGTTTTATCAACCTGGAATAGTGGAATTTATCCCAGTAATCATGTGATCTGTCATCAAAATTGGATAATATTAGAAGGAATAATCGATCAGGAATGATACCGGTTTGTGAGGAGATCTACTTTTGTGCTACAATCTTTCTTCGAAACCTTGAGAGAAAGACAAGATCGAAATCCCTATGAAAACCATCATTCCGAGCGTTAAAGGCACCCGCGATTTTTACCCTGAAGAAATGGCCATCCGGATCTGGCTGTACCAGAAAATCCGGCAGGTTTCCGAGTCGTTCGGCTACCAGGAATACGAAGCGCCTTTTCTGGAAAAGATCGATCTGTATGCGGCCAAATCGGGCGAAGAGTTGGTCAAAGAACAGGCTTTTGTTTTCCCCGATCGGGGTGGGGATTTGATCACGCTGCGGCCCGAGCTGACCCCATCGCTGGCGCGGATGGTCGCGCAGAAGCAAAACGAGCTGGCTTTTCCGTTGCGCTGGTGGTCTTTTGGGCCATTCTGGCGCTATGAAAAGCCGCAGCGCGGCCGGACGAGGGAATTTTTCCAGTGGAACATCGACCTGATCGGCCCAAACACACCCGAAGTCGATGCGGAGCTGGTCGCCATTTGCGCTACCTTCTTCCAGAATGTAGGGCTGACTCCGGACAAGGTGGTCATCCTGGTCAACGACCGGCGGCTGATGGATGCCGAAGTGGCCGGGATGGGAATACCGCCCGAGAAGAGAGGTGATGTGTTCCGCCTGATCGACAAGCGGGACAAGATGCGCCTGGCGGAATGGGAAGCGTATGCCATGGAAAGCGGCTTCACACCTGGACAGCTCGAGCAGCTCAAACGTTTGCTGGCCGATCCTGATCTGTGGAAAAAATCGCCCGAGCTGGCGCGGTTCTTCGCCGCACTGGAAGCGCTGGGGATGCGCGATTACGTCCAATTCGATTCCGGCGTGATCCGCGGGCTGCTCTATTACACGGGGACCGTTTTCGAAGCGCGCGAGCGGCAGGAAGGCGGCCGGGCGATTTTAGGCGGCGGGCGCTACGATAACCTGGTGAGCGACGTCGGGGGGACGCCAGTTTACTGCGTGGGGTTTGCAATGGGGGACGTGATGATTACGCTGGTCTTGAAAGGCCTGGGCCTGCTCCCGACCGCTTTTTCCTACCCGGCGCAAGTGCTGGTGACGACTTTCGACGACACGCTCCTGCTGCCGTCGCTTTCTCTGGCCTCTGGGCTGCGCCGCGCGGGGATCAATGCGGTCAGCTATCCCGAGCCAGCAAAGCTGCAAAAGCAGTTCAAATATGCAGATCGGGTGGGGATCCGCTTTGTGGTGATCATGGGGCCGGATGAGGAAAAAGAGGGCAAGGTGACCGTCAAGGATCTGGCAAGCGGCGTGCAGGAGACGATCCAACGCGATTGCCTGGCACGCAAGCTGGGGGAGTTTCTTGCCGCCGTCCCTGTTTCGTGATAGAATTCGCATCCGGCAGTAGGATAGTATGGTGGCTGTAGCTCAATGGCAGAGCACTTGACTGTGGATCAAGGGGTTGTGGGTTCGACCCCCATCAGCCACCCCAAGTAATAGAGGAATAAGCTCCTCGTTTGGCGGCATTCCACCTGCATAGCCTGCCGAAATGAATATCAAATCGATTACTATTATCGCACCAAAGAGGACCGGCTAGTCTACAAAACCAGCCGGCTGATCGAGGCCCGGGAAGGCGCTCGCCACTCCATCATATACCTATCTCAAAAACCATCCCTGCGAGATCTGTGGGGAGTGTGATCCTCTGGTCTTAACCTTTGACCATATCCGCGGAAAAAAGAAAATGGATATCTCCCAGATGGTCAACCAGGGACATTCTCTCGAAGCGCTGCAAACTGAGATCGATATATGCCGTGTGCTGTGCGCCAACTGCCATATGCGGATTGAAAAGAAAAAAGAGGAACTAATTATTGGGTATTCTAAATCCACTGTTAAATTCAATCCCCCAGGTCGAAGATAAGAAATCGATCAGGGGGATTGCGCTTTCCAGATGATGAATATTTATAATATTTATATTGAAGGTAGCTGATCAGTCCAGGCTTGCCTCACCTACCTGGGTAGAGATCTCAAATTGTGGGGGTGCCTCCAGGTGCTTTTTCACTGCGCAAAGCTGGGCTGAGCGGAGCAGGGAATCGTAGTATTTTTCCGGAAAAGTTGGCGGGACCAGGATCGCCAGATCGATTTTCTCAACCATGCCGGTCGCGGGGTTTTTGTGGATGATCTCCTTGATCTGAATTCCTTCGGTCGGTAGGCTGCGCTGGTATCCAGAATGCCGTTGACGTAAATCCGGCTGACCCCGTTGGCGTAGGCACCGGCGATATGCACCCAGTAATTGGCCTCCACATTGGCCGTGCTGAGCACCTCCGAGGAAGCGCCGTTGTTGGTTCTGAAGAAGACCTTGCTCCCAGTAAAACTCAGGCAGTAGGAGGAGCCGTAGTCGTTGCAGACCACGGTCTCGTTGCGTGAGGCGTTGACCCGCTTGACCCAGGCTTCGAGGGTTACCTGGGTCAGGCTGTTCAGATAGAGGTCGCGGTTGATGGAGATGTCCGAGACCTGGAACATCCTCCCCGGGCGGATACCGGAAAAGTAAAACGAATGCAGGGTCTGTTGGGCGGCTAAAACCGGGGGAACGGTTGAGGTTATGGGAGCCAGGATGCTCGGAGAAAGCACCAGGAAAATCACGAGGAAGCGAATCAAACGGTTGCGCATGATGCATATACCTCGGTCAAAGAAGTATCTATATCTTTTATATCGAATTGGATCGGAAATAGATCTACGTGTTGAGAGGCAGCCCTGGTCGGGCATCCGTTTTGAGTGATAACCGGGGTACTTCAGCGAAACCAACATCCAGGCTTGCCAGGCCCGGGGAGTTGGTCCTGATATCGCCACCAGACGCGAACCGCACGATCGTGATTGGCATACTTATTTCGAAAACAACCCGAAGAGCCGGCACTCGATGCCAGTCCGAAGGTAAAGCTGGCTTACAAGCTACGCACTGATCTTGGCAAGGCCATTGATCGCTTGCGCAAATGTACGGTGGAGACGGTGATTGGGGTTTCTCCGACAGACTGCAAGAAAGACACCAGCTATGGCACTTCTGCGGTCTTTCGTTTTATACACCGGGAAAATGCTCTGGGAACGACAATCGACACCATCATTTCATGATATAAATTAAATGGTCACATTCAGGGAATTCTTTTGCAAAGAAGAAGAATCTATGCCACGCATCGCGTCGATCGATCTGACCTCTTCGAACATCGAAATCCAGGAAACGCCGGTTGAGCTGGTCCATAGATGGCTGGGGGGGAGAGGCCTGGGTGCGGCGATCCTCTCCGAACGGGTCGGCCGCGAGATTGATCCCCTCGCGCCAGAGAATTGCATGATCTTTTCAACCGGTCCTTTCAATGGCACTACGTGGCCGGCGGCTTCGCGCTTTCATGTCACGTTTAAATCCCCTGCGACCCAGGCTTATGGGTATGCCAACGCAGGCGGCCATTTTGGACCTGAGCTTCGCAGGGCTGGCTATGACGCCCTGGTAATTACCGGGCAGGCTCCTTCCCCCGTCTTCTTGCGCGTAACCAACGAAGAAATCTGCATCCTCCCGGCAGGCGACCTGTGGGGCCAGCCGACTTCGCTGGTTGAGGATCGATTGCGCCAGGAAGCCGGCGGTCGGGTGGCGGCGATCGGCCCGGCGGGTGAAAACCTGGTGACCTTCGCGGCGATCATCAACGACGGCGGACGGGCGGCGGCGAGGAGCGGTCCAGGGGCTGTCATGGGCAGCAAGCGCTTGAAAGCCATCCAGGTCATTGCCGGAAATGCGAAATTCCCAATGAACCCGGAATTTGCCCGCCTGGCCAAAGGTATGTCGCAGCGAGTCATTCGCTTTCCTGAATCTCAAGGCCTGATGAACGAGTCCACGCTTTTCTTGATGGCCATCAAGAACCGGGTTGGCGACCTGCCCGCGAAAAACCACCAATTGGGCCAGGTGCCTTTTATTCAAAATCTGGATTCGAAGGGCTTTAGCAAATACGTTGTCGACCGCAGGGGCTGTGCAGTTTGCTCGCTGCGCTGCGCCCGGGAGTCGGCCGTTCCTGAGGGAGAATATGCCGCTCAGATCGAGGGTCCTGAATATGAGACCACCGATTCTTTTGGGCCGATGTGCTGGAACTCCAACCCACAGGTGGTCATCCGCGCAAATGAACTGTGCAACGACTACGGTCTGGATACGATCTCAACTGGGGTGACGATTGCCTTTGCGATGGAATGCCACCAGAGGGGGCTGCTGAATGATGCCGAATTTTCCCTGGAGTGGGGCGACCCGGCCACGATCCTGGGACTGACTGAAAAGATCGGCCAGCGTGAAGGTCTGGGTGAGCTTCTGGCTGAGGGGACCCTGCGCGCCGCGCGGCGAATCGGCGGAGGCGCTGAGGACCTGGCTATGCAGGTCAAAGGCCTGGAGATCCCTCGCCAGGAGCCGCGCATCGCCAAATCATTTGGCCTGGGGCACGCGACGAGCAACCGTGGCGCCGATCATTTATACGGGCTACCTGGCATCGATCTGGCCGGCAACTGGGAGGCAGCGCAAAAAATCTTCCCGGCTGAAATCCTGCCGGTTCTGATGGACACGGCTGATGAATCATACAAGGCAGACGTGGTGGTCTATGGAGAAAATTTCTGCGCGATCATCGATTCTCTGGGCCTGTGCAAGTTCACCACCGCGGAGACATATTGCATTTTGCCAGCCGACCTGGCTGAAGGATTGCAAATGCTGGGTTGGTCCATTGATGAGGTTGGCTTGTTCACGATCGGAGAGAGGATCGTCAACCTGGAGCGGCTCTACAACCAGCGCCACGGCCTAGATCGTAAGGACGACCACCTGCCCGCCCGTTTTACCAGGGAACCACTTCCGGTATTTGCCTACACCCCGGGCCCAGTCGATGGCTCGCTGGTGGAATCTGGCGAGCCAATCATGACCGGTCAGATTCACAATTTCGATGCCATGCTCGACCGGTACTATAAGCTGCGTGGTTGGGATGACCGGGGTATCCCGACCCTCCCAACTCTCGAGCGTTTAGGCCTGGAGAAATACCATAATGATCACGGTTAAGGTATCTTATTACAATATCCTGGCGACCTGCGTCGGAGTGAAACATGAGAGCGTACTCCTGCCCGAGAATATAACGATCCTGACCCTCATCCAGGGATTGGCGGAACGCCTTCCGGGCACATTCCAGGAAATCGCTCTGGTCAACGAAGCGCCCAGCCCGCATCTTCGTGTTTTCCACAACCGGCGTCTGGTGAAGCCGGAGGATTTCGAGCTGTCGTTGGCGGATGGAGACGAGATCATGATGTTTCCAGCGATAGCCGGGGGATAACCGCTACATCACCAGGCTCATCACCGCCTTCTGTACGTGCAGACGGTTTTCGGCTTCATCAAATGCAGCCGACAGCCACCCCTCTCCGGAAGTCTTATCAATAACTTCATTAGCCACCTCAAATC
>DATKLX010000139.1:0-12578 GCA_035542155.1 Anaerolineaceae bacterium | reverse complement strand
GGAAGAGCGCAAGCCAGTAGGCATGCGCTACAACATCCTTGCCATTGACATTCTTTTCGACCGCAGGTCAGTTCTCGGCCAAAGGTCGGTTCTCGCTCTCTTTTCTGTTCTCCTCATTGCTTTTCCCCCCATTTGCCTTTACAATCTCTCCAGAAGGACTCCATCTTTGAGACAGGATCGCTTCCTCACCGCCATCCTGGCCGGCATCGGCCTCCTGGCTGTGGCCGCCGTCGCCCTCTTCTTCCTGCGCCCGGCCGGCCAGGAATACACCTCCGACACCTCCCCGGCGGGCGTGATCCAGAATTACGCCACCGCCCTGCAGAAAGGCGACTACCAGCGCGCTTACACGTATCTTGCCGCCGGGCCCGGCCGGCCCGAGTTCACCGCCTTCCGGCGCGAGATGGCCGGCCAGCGCTCCCAGCTCGCCGGCGCCGCCCTCGAGGCCGATTCCACAGAGCAGGCCGGCTCCGACGCCACCGTCCTGCTGGTCGTGCTGCACAGCAGCGGCGGCCTCTTCGACGACGCGACCCGCGAGCCGCAGAGCGCCTTCCTCCACAACAACGGCTCCGGCTGGAAGGTGGTCTGGGCTCCCTACCCTTACTGGAGCTACGCCTGGCCCCAGGCCGGCTCCGGTTATACCCCCACTCCCACGGCCCGGCCCCTCCCCACCCCGTAACCCCATGCGCACCGTCCGCCGCGTCTATCTCTACGCCATCGCCTTCATCAGCCTCGAAATGACCGTCTGGGGCGTCATCTGGCTGGGGCGCACTATCTTCTCCGCCGGGCTGGCCGGCAGCTCCGCCAGCCTGCTCGCCGGCAGCCTCTCGCTGACCCTGGTCGGCCTGCCCGTCTTCCTCCTGCACTGGCTGCTCGCCCAGGGCGATGCCGCCCGCAACCCGGAGGACCGTACCAGCCGCGTCCGCGCCGTTTTCCTCTACGCCGCCCTCCTCGCCCACTTCATCCCCGCCGTCCACAACGGGCTGGCCCTCGCCAACCGCCTCTTCCTGGCCCTCTTCCGCCTCGACGACAGCCTGGCCCTCATCGGCGCCGGGCAGACCTGGGGCGGCGACGCGGTCGCCATCCTGGCCAACCTGGCCGCCGGGGCCTATTTCCTCACCGTCATCCGCGCCCCTGGTCAAAACACCAGGGACTTCGCCCCTGGTCAAAACACCAGGGACTTCGCCGACCGGCGCGCCCTGCCCGGCAACGCGAACCTGGCCGGCGCGCGCCGCCTGCAACGCTACATCTGGCTGGGCTACTCGCTCGGGCTGGTCGTCCTCGGCGTCCAGCAGCTCCTCAGCTTCATCCTCTACGTCCCCGGCGCGGCCGGGCCGCGCTTCGGCGGGCTGATGGCCGCCGGCCTGGCCCTCCTCCTCGTCGGCGTCCCGCTCTGGGTGTGGAGCTCGCTGCGCGTCGAGGACCTGCTCCACGAGCCGGAAGAGCAGGCCAGCCTGCTGCGCCTGGTCGTCCTCTACCTGCTCGTCCTGCTCGGCGCCGGCGCGGCTCTCGGCGCCGCGGGGATGGCGCTGGCGGCGCTCTTCCGCCAGGCCTTTGGCGCGGCCTCCTCCCCCGGCGAGCTGGTCAACCAGCTCAGCGCGCCGCTCTCCATCGGCGTTCCCCTGGGGGTGGTCTGGGCCTATTACGGCAGTCGCCTCACCCGCGACCTGGCCAACCTGCCCGATACGCCCCAGCTTGCCGCCCTGCGCCGCCTCTATCTCACCATCCTTTCCGCGCTCGGCCTCCTCGCCGCCGTGATCGGCCTGCGCTCTCTCCTCCTCTACCTTCTCAGCCTCCCCTTCCCCACCCCCCTCCAGGGGGGATCTACCGCTCCCGGCGCCGGCCCCCTCCGCGACCAGCTCGCCGCGGCCCTGGCGGTGGTCCTCACCGGCCTGCCGCTGTGGATCTTCTCCTGGCGTCCCCTGCAGCAGGAAGCCGCCCGGCCCGGCCCCGCCCCTGGTCAGAACACCAGCCTGTCCTGGCGGACAGTCCAGGGGGACTTCGCCGGCGACCAGGCCCGCCACTCTGTCATCCGCAAGGCCTATCTCTACCTGCTTCTCTTCGCCGGCGTCCTCGCCATGATGGTCTCCACCGGCGAAGCCCTCTACCCGCTCCTGCGCAGCCTGCTCGGCAGCCGCCCCCCCGACCTGCTGAGCAACAGCCTGGGCTGGCTGCTCACCCTGCTCCTCTTCACCGCCCTGACCGCCTACCACTTCACCGTCCTGCGCGGCGACGCCCGCCTGGCCGGCCAGGCCCTCGCCGCCCGCCAGCGCCAGTTCCCCGTCATCGTCCTCGACCCCGCCGGGCTTCCCGGCCCCGAGGAAGAAGCCCCCGACCGCGAGGCCGCCAGCGGGTTCGCGGCTGACTTCCTCGACGCGCTACACGCCCAGGCGCCCGACATCCCCGTCGCCCTGGTCCGCCTCGCCCAGGGCATCCCCACCGAGGGTCTGGCCGGCGCCCGCGCCGTGGTCCTCCCCGCCGCCCTGGCCACCCAGCCGCCCGAAGCCCTGCGCATCTGGCTCGACGGCTTCCAGGGCCAGAAGCTGGTCATCCCCCTCCCCGAGCCGGGCTGGGAGTGGCTCGGCCCCGCCGCCCGCAGCGACCGCCGCGACCACGGCGAGGGCCTGTCCACGCAGCGCGACCTGGCCGAGATGGCCGCCCTGGCCGTCCGCCAGATGGCCGAGGGCCAGCCCGTGCGGCTCCCGCTCCCCTCCAGTCCCTGGACCAGCGTCGCCTACGTCCTCGCCGCCCTCTTCGCCCTCGAGCTGCTGCTCCTCGCCCTCGGGCTCCTCGCCTCGCGCTTTTAGCATCCAACAAGCCCAGGCTCCAGCATCGGATCACCGGGACGCAGAGCGTCCCCCAGGGGGTTCCCATCCCGCAAACGCAGCGGGACTTCCTCCGGTCGCGCAAGCGTGGGAACCAGCAGACCAGCAAACTGGCCCCCTTTGCCTTCGGCCTCCATTCATGTCGTTGCGAGACCCAGGGCGTTCTTCCCGGGGTCGTGGCAACCTCCAACCCCAGCAGGCAAAAAGGCATTGGCCACCAATGACCTTGATCCATGGAGCCTATGCCTGGTGGATTTGGAGATTGCCTGTCCTTGGTGTTCTAACCAAGGGCTTCGTCACACAGGACGCTCCTCGCAATGACATGAAGCGAGGTACGTGGCAAAGCCAGGACAGGCAACGACTGGGTGCGCCAATTTCCCCGGCGCTCAGCCTGCCCGAACGCTACGCCCCTACAAGAACCCGTTCTCTGCTCCCTGTTCTCTCTCTTTTTCTCCGCGACCTCTGTGGCCTCTGTGGTAAATTCTTCGCTTCCAGTGTATACTAACGGTAACCCGGCAGGGGTGATTCACATCTTCGACATCCGTATAGAGGGCTCATGAAAGTAACCGTCTCACAACCAAGTCTGGCTCATGGGTTAGGCATCGTCTCCCGCGCCGTCTCCCCGCGCAGCACCCTTCCCGTCCTCTCCAACATCCTCGTCGCCACCGACGAAGGCCGCCTGCGCCTTTCCGCCACCAACCTCGAGCTCGGCATCACCAACTGGATCGGCGCCCGCATCGAGGAAGAAGGCTCAATCACCGTCCCCGCCCGCACCTTCGCCGACCTGATCAACGCCCTCCCCGCCGACCAGGTGAGCCTGGCCCTCAATACTCGCACCCAGACCCTCACCGTGCGCTGCGGCACCTCGGTGACCGACATCAAGGGCATCGACGCCCAGGAGTTCCCGCCCCTACCCGTCTCCGACCCGGCCGAGGGCTTCCAGGTCAACGTCGCCGATTTCAAAGAGATGATCCAGCAGGTGGTCTTCTCCGCCTCCACCGACGAGGCCCGCCCGGTGCTGATGGGCGTGCTGGTCACCATCAACGGCTCCCAGGTGACCATGGCCGCCGCCGACGGCTTCCGCATCTCTGAGCGCAAGGCCGACCTCTCGGAGCCCGCCGCCCAGCCGGTCAGCGCCATCATCCCCGCCCGCGCCCTCGCCGAGCTGGCCCGCATCGCCACCGACGGCGAGCAGCACATCGCCATGATCTTCCCCCAGGGCCGCGGCCAGGTGGTCTTCAACCTCAAAGACGTCGAGTTGGTCTCCCAGCTCATCGACGGCAACTACCCGCCCTACCAGCAGGTCATCCCCAAGAGCTTCAAGACCCGCACCGTCGTCTCGACCAACTCCTTCCTCAAGGCCTGCAAACAGGCCGAGATCATCGCCCGCGAAGGCTCCAACGTCGCCCGGCTCAACATCACCCCGGTCGGCGAGCTCAAGCCCGGCACCCTCGAGATCTCCGCCCAGTCCGAAGAGACCGGCTCGAGCGAGATCGTCATCGACGCCACCATCGAGGGCAGCCCGCTGCTGATCGCCTTCAACGTCAAGTTCCTGCGTGAGGTGCTCGAGAACATCCACACCCCCAACGTCTCTCTCGAGACGGGCGTCAGCAACTCTCCGGGGCTCATCCGCCCCGTCGGCGACGAACTGTACCTGCACGTGATCATGCCGATGCATTTGGGGTAGAATTTTCGATTTTCGTATGGAAGAACCTGACACCCATCCTGAAAAGGAAAGGGGAACTTTTTGTTTTTCCTCAGGGGATTGGTTTGAACTCGCTCTATCCGGCGCCATTCGAGTAAGCGATGGAGCAGGCGCAGAGCGGTGGGTTCAAAGAGCGAACCCACCCTACCTGGCTGAACCCACATCAAATGGCGGGTCAATATAGATCAAGTCAATCTTGCCGCGAAATCCCTCAAGCAAAGCTACCATCGCTAATTTATTGTCTCCCCAGACAAGCATGTTACGAAAATCAGCACGATTGGCTTTTTGGTGAAAAACTATCTCATCAAAAATCGTATTTGCCTTCCCACACCAGTTCAGTTTTTATTTTGGAAAGTGGATGGGGATTGTCCGGGCCCCAGTTTATCTGCTGATTGTTTCTATTTGCCATGATTTCTTTCCTTTACTATATTGCCGGGAATGATAAAACCATCGCCTAGTAAGGGCGTGAAGCCTGTGAAGGATTTCGTATGATCTACAAAGCAGATTAATGAGATTCTAATAAGATTTACTAATTTGAAGTAGACTTAACCCATGACCCTCCCCCCCACCGCCATGGACCGCTTGCTGCGGATCACCCTTTCGCTGGGGCAGTACCCCATCCTGGGCAACCGCATCCGCGCGCGGATGCGGCGGGAGCTGTTCGAGCGCGGTGTGGTCGACCCGCACGTCTTCGACGCCGAGGTGCGCCAGCGCGCCATCCTCTCTCAGAAGCGCGAGGGGCTCTACAACCCCCTGGTCGAAGAGGCCGCCGAGACCTGGGAGCTGCGTCACAACCTCATCCGCGAGCAGCTCACCGATTTCTACTTCAGCCAGAACCTGCCCTTCTCCCTCTTCGAGAAGATCGTCCGCGATGTGCTCGGCGAGCGCGGGGTGACCGGCGAAGACTTTTCCCTCTCGATCAACCCCGAGCTGGCCCCGCTCGACCTGCTCTTCGACCAGGCCCGCGCCATCGAGAGCTTCCCCGCCGCCGAGCGCGCCCGCCTCGAGCCGCGCCTGCGCGAGACCAAAGTGGTCCTCATCCGCTCGCTGATCAGCGACCAGCTCGGCTACATCAACATCGCCAAGGAGTGGTTCACCATCGCCGACCTGGAGGAGATCCGCCGGCGCAAGATCGGCGCGGGGCGCATCGGCGGCAAGGCGGCGGGCATGCTCCTCGCCGCGCGTATCCTCAACCAGGCCGGCGGCGAGGCGCTCCGCGCGCGCATCACCCTGCCCGATTCGTACTTCCTCGGCTCGGACCTGCTCTACACCTTTATGTCGATGAACAACCTGGTCCACTGGAACGACCAGAAGTACAAGCCCGAGGAGCAGATGCGCGCCGAATACCCCGACATCCAGCGGGATTTCGAGGCCGGCGAGTTCCCCATCGACGTGCTGGATAAGCTACGCGCGCTGCTGGAGGCAGCCGGCCAGAAGCCGCTGATCGTGCGCTCCTCCAGCCTCCTGGAAGACAACTTCGGCACCTCGTTCGCCGGCAAGTACGAGAGCTTCTTCTGCCCCAACCAGGGCACGCCGGAGGAGAACCTCCAGGCCCTCACCCTGGCCATCGCCCGCATCTACGCCACCATCCTCAACCCCAACGCCCTGCTCTACCGGCGCTCCAAAAGTCTCCAGGACTACGACGAGCGCATGGCGGTGCTCATCCAGACCGTGCAGGGCGAGCGCTTCGGCCGCTACTATCTGCCCACCGCCGCCGGCGTGGCCTTCAGCCGCAACCTCTACCGCTGGTCGCCGCAGATCCGCCAGGACCAGGGCTTCGTGCGCCTGGTCTGGGGGATGGGCACTCGCGCCGTCGACCGCGTGGGCAACGACTACCCCTGCCTGGTGGCCCTCAGCCACCCGCTGCTGCGCCCCAACTCCACCCCCAAGCTCATCCGCCGCTACTCCCAGCACTACGTCGACCTGATCGACCTGGAGTGCAACGAGTTTCGCACCCTGCCTGTCCACGAGGTCTTCACCTCGCGCTACCCCCCGCTGCGCTACGTCACCCAGCTCGAGCAGGACGGCTACTTCAGCTCGCTGCGCAGCTCCATGCTGGGGGGCGAACCCAGCCACCTGGTGGTCACCTTCGAGGAGTTCCTCCGCCGCACCCCCTTCGCCGAGACCATGCGGGACATGCTCCAGATCCTGGAGAAGAACTACAACTGCCCGGTCGACATGGAGTTCACCGCCGAGGTGGTCGAGACGCCCTCCCCCCGCCCCGAGATCTGCATCTCGATCATCCAGTGCCGCCCGCAGAGCCACCTGCGCGACGCGCCCCAGGCCCGCCTGCCGGTCAACCTCAACCCCGAGGCGGTGGTGCTGGCCACCGGGTTCATGGTCCCCCAGGGCTACGTGCCCGGCATCCGCAAGGTGCTCTTCGTCGAGCCCGAGGGCTACTTCGCCCTGCCCACCCCCGAGGCGCGCGCCAAGCTCGGCCGGCTGGTCGGCCAGGTCAACGCCCGGCTGGAGGGGGTCGCCTTCGTCTGCGTCGGCCCCGGGCGCTGGGGGACCTCCAACCCCGACCTCGGCGTGACCATCGGCTACGCCGACATCTACAACTCCCGCGCCCTGATCGAGCTCACCGGCCAGGGTATCGGCCTCGCCCCGGACCCCTCCTTCGGCACCCACTTCTTCCAGGACCTGATGGAGGCCCAGATCTACCCCCTGGCGGTCTACCTCGACGACCCGGGCTCGGTCTTCAACCGCGAGTTCTTCTACCGCACCCCCAACCACCTGGCCGGGTGGCTGCCCAACCCCGCCGACGCAGTCGACTGCCTGCGCCTGATCGACGTTGGAGATTTTCGCCCCAACCATCACCTCGAGCTGGTAATGGACAACGACCTGGGCCGGGCCGTGGCCTACCTGGCCCCCGACCTGGGCGCGCCCCCCTCCGCCCTGGAGCCGGATTTCTCCAACATCCTCAACCTCGGCCCCGAACCGGAAGCGTTCGACCACGGCGGGTAAGATTAGGCCAGCCCTGCAAGGCCACCAGGCAAGGCGCGAGCGGACCGGGCCACTTTCAGGCATAACTTTCCCTTCCCTGGTGAATACACCAGGGACATTGCCGGGTCGGATGGTGAAGGCTCCTTCCCCTGGATGGTTGCCATTCCGACCGCACCCGCCTCGGAGGTTGTCTCGCCCTATGGGAGGGTCCGCCCGGGTCCTTGTCACAACCCGGATCTTTCGGTAGGGGCGAAGCCTTCGGAAATACAGGCCTCTTCTCAAAGACCCGTCCCCATCCGAAGGCTTCGCCCTGGCGCTGCTCAACCCAACCCTCCTGTCTTCCGTAGGGGTCGACCTATGTGTCGACCCGCCCTGCGGCCAACCGGTTCAGAACCCTATCGTAGGGCACAGCCGGTCTTTGACCGCGCCAACCAGGATTAATGCTCGGCTACTCGGAGGTTGTTTCGCCCAAATGTAGGGGCGCAGGGGATTCGTAAAAAAATTGGCTTCCTTGAACGTGCCCCCTGCGCCCCTACGGCAATCTGAAGGCCGCTCCGGTTCGGGATGGTGCGGCCTGGGAAACGACCGCATCCTACAGGGTGGTTGGTTCGGGATGGGGAAAGCCTCGGTGTAGGGGCGGTCGGTTTTTGACCGCACCAACCAGCCGGATACCGGCACCTGGACCGAACTCAAGGCTGAGGCCCCGTAGGAGGGGTCAGGTCGGCAGCTCGACCTTGAAGCAGGCGCCCTGGCCGAGACCGGCGCTCTCGGCCCAGATCCGCCCGCCCTGCATCTCGACCAGGCCGCGGGCGATCGTCAGCCCCAGCCCCAGGCCCCCGTAGTGGCGGGTGAGGTGGTGCTCCACCTGGTAGAACTCCTCGAAGATCCGCTCCAGTTCCGTCGGCGGGATCCCGATCCCGTTATCCTGGATCCCGATGGTGATCTTCCCCGGGCCCTCGACCGCGCCGATGACGATGTGCCCGCCGGTCGGCGAGAAGCGCACCGCGTTATTGAGCATGTTAATGAAGGCGAGCTGCAGCTTCGCCGGGTCGGCCTGGACGGTGACCGGCTCCTCAGGGAGGAAGAGGCTGATCTCCTGGCTCCGGGCGTGGGCCATGGGGAGCACCTCGGAGTAGGCGGCCTGGACCACCGGCTGGACCGGCGTGGGCTGGATCTGCAGGTCGAGCGCGCCGGTGCGCATCAGGGTCATGTTGGACATCGCCTCGAGGACGCCGCGCATCTGCTGGGCCGAGGAGAGCACCGCGCTGGCGTGCTCCGAGAGCTCGCCCTGGGCCTCGTCCTTGAGGAAGGCAGCGTAGCCGAGGATGATCCCGAGCGGGGTACGCAGCTCGTGGGAGGCCAGGGCGAGGAAATTGCTCTTGATCTGGTCGATGCGGCTGATCTCGGTGTAGGCGTGCTGGAGCTCCTGGACCAGGCGGGCGTTGTGGATCGCCACCGCGGCCTGCGAGGCGATGATGGAGAGGATATGGAGGTCTTCCTCGTCGAACTGGTCACTGCGCTTGTTGAGCGCCTCGAGCACCCCGGTCACCCGCTCGCGGATGCGCATGGGCACGCCGGCCAGGGAGCGGATCTCGAAGTGGAGCTGCTTGCCCACCGTGGCGTAGTGGCGCGCGTCGGAGGCCACGTCGTGGATGATCAGCGGGCGGTTCTCGCTGAAGATTGTCCCGGCGATGGAGCGGTCGAGGGGGACGGGGATCTGGGCCAGCCGGGCAGGGTCCGAGCCGGTCGAGGCGGCGAAGCGGAGCTTTCCGTCGTTCTCGTCGAAGAGCAGCACCGAGACGGCTTCGCAGTCGAGGAGCTGGCCGGCGGTGTCGATGATGTAGAGGAGCAGGCGGTCGGGGTCGAGGGTCGAGTTGAGGGTCAGGCTGACCTCGACCAGGCGGGCGAGGAGGTTGACTTTGCGGCGGAGTTCGGATTGGGAAGGGAGGTCGGCGGTCATGGGCGGGAAATCAGTGCGATCTCAGCAAGAAAATCTGGTTCCCCCGGGGCCAGATGCGACAACCGGATCAGAACATTTGTTCTATTACGACCGGCTCCCCCATAGTATGATACCCGAAACCCTGTCACAGGCGACATTACAGGTGGATAACAAAAATTGAGGCCCGTCATTGCCCACATGTCACACGTGAAAGTTTAGATGAAGGGCCCGGATGGTTGATTATTTGCTCATCCAATCCGATAATTCAGGAAAGCCCTTTCTGCTTCAAGTAAGGATCACATTTTCGATCGTGTCCCAGAATATGGGATGACCACCACTCTTTCAAAAAGTTGAGCATTTCGATGCTCAATGCGGATTACTCTTGCTGATTGCATCCCACCAGGCTGACGGCGCTGAAAAGGATTCCCAGCCGGGCGGCGGGCCGGGCAGGACGCGGCGCTGGATGAGGGCGGCCAGAAGATAGAGGATCGGGATGAGGACCGTCCAGGAGGCGCTGATGGCCGCGCGCCAGCGGCGAGGAGGGAGCGGTCCGTACGGTAGCGGGCAATTTACGAACCAACCAATGGACGAGTGGCACCCGGGTTGGCGATTGTACAATTAATCGGGTGAGCTATAATAGAGACGCTGGATTTCATTCTGTGATCTTTGGGAGAGTGGCCATGAAAGCACTGATGTGGGTGGTAATCTGGTTCTGCCTGTTTTTTGTGATGTTGCTGGCGGCATGCAGCCAGAGTGTAACTGTAACGCCAGATCCGAACGCGGCCAAGCCGTCCAACGCGGGAGGCTTAGGACAGGCGGTCTCGCTGCAAGGCGACGCGAGCCGAGGGAAAGAGATCTTCCAAAACACATGCAGCACGTGCCACGGCGAAGAAGGAAAGGGGGGGGTTGAAAACGCAGGATCGGATGACGGCACCGTGCCGACGCTCAACCCCATCGACGAGACCCTGGTCAACAAAGACCCCAAAGTATTCGGAGCCAACCTCGACCTGTTTCTGGAGCATGGGTCCACGCCAGCGGGAACAAACCCGGCCAAAGTCATGTTGAATTACGGCGATTCCAAGGTATTGACATCGCAGCAAATTGCCGACGTCATCGCTTACATTATCAGCCTGAACCCGCCGAAATAGTCTACGACACAGAGCGGGAATGGAAATGTTTCACGTGAAACATCAGGGGAAGGCTGATCCATCAACCCTCCCCGGTATGCGAATGTTTCACGTGAAACATTTCATCTCAGGTTATTCAGGATACACCTTTCTCACACCCCGGTCGCGCGATCGTTGCCGCCGGCGGGCTATTTGCTCTGGCCCTGGCCCAGGGCGACCAGCCCACTCACGGCGCCCAGGTTCATCGTGTCGACGGCGCTGGAGGGGACGATGACCAGCGCTCCCTTTTCCTTCAGCCCCTCAAAGAGCATGTTCATGGCCCGCAGATGGAGGGCGGTGGGATTGCTCGCGTAGGCCTTGGAGGCTTCGGCGAAGCTATCGGCCACCTGCATTTCCGCCTCGCCCAGGATGACGCGGGACTGGCGTTCGCGCTCGGCCTGCGCCTGCTGGGACATGGCATCCTCCAGACCTTGAGGAATAATCACGTCCCTGATCTCCACAGACTGGACGGAAATCCCCCATGGGGTGGTCCGCTCGTCGATAATCTTTTGCAGGTCCGCATCCATCCTGGCGCGCCCGATCAGAATGTCAGCCAGGGTCATCTGGCCGATGACTTCGCGCAGCGCGGTCTGCGCCGCCCAGGCGATGGCAACCTGATAATCCTCGACCTCCAGGGCAGCCTTCTCGGCGTCCCAGACCATCCAAAAGAGGACCGCATCGACGTCGACGGGGACGGTATCACGGGTGAGGGTCTTCTCGGCATTGAAAGGCGTGACCATCACACGGTGGTCGATCCAAACCGGGGTGGTTTCAAAGATGGACCAGATCCAGAACAACCCGGGGCCTTTCAGACCACGGAATTTGCCCAGGCGCAGGACAACAGCCTTTTCCCACTGGCGGGCCACTTTCAGACTGAAGAGGATATAGAGCGCGACCACGCTCGCCAGGGCGATCATGAGCCCGATCGTGTCGCTGGAGAGGCTATCTTTGAGCCGCACAGCGGCCCAGGTCGCCGCCAGAACGATCAGGGCCGCGATCAATATACCCAGGCCGCTGATGTGCAAGGTATCGCCCGGTTTGGCAGCCTTGATCGGCTGCGGGTTGGAGGATGAGATGGTCGTTTGTTCAGATTCGGATTTCTTATTCATTTTTCCCTCTCAGGATTTTGCAAGACACTTTTGTTTGGTTCCAATGCGGCTCCGGAGGCATCTTCCAGCGCGTGGAGGGCCGCTTGCACCGCGTCGAGCGCCTGCTCGCTGGAATACCCAAGCTGGCGGGCTTCAGTAAGATAGCGGCTGGCGAGCTCTTCCAGGGTTTTGCGGCGGATCTCATTCATCATTTCCGCGGTTGGCGCCTCCCAGATGTAGGTGCCGCGCCCGCGCTGGGTGGAGATCAGGCGAGATTCATCCAGCAGCTTGTAGGCCCGAGCAATCGTATTGAAATTGATACGCAGCTCAGTAGCCAGCTCGCGCACCGTGGGGAGCTGGTCGCCAACTTTGAGTGTTCCCTTGGCGACCAACTGCTCGAGCTGGCGGGCGATCTGCAGGTAGAGCGGCTCGGTCGAGCGGAAGTCCAACCTGATCTTTTCGGATAAAGGATTCAAGCACAGCCTCCACTTTTTAATTGTATCATTGTATCATAGTATTATTGTACACATGTTTTCTGGGTTGTCAAGAGGGGTGGAGTTGGGGATTGCTTCCTCGGGTCGGATTGCAATGCCGCTTCCTTCAGAGCGGCACATTAAGGAGAGGTGTGGGGGTCCACCCCCACACCTTCTCTCCTCCACGGCGATTCCCATTGAGCCTTCGAGTTGCCGAGGGCAGTGGGGCGTGGTAGAATCAAAAAGGAACAGTGTCTTTATCGTTTGAGGAGGCTGCATGGAGCAGGAAGTTGGTACCTTTGGAGTGAAGAAGGGGCTGGCGCAGATGCTGAAGGGCGGGGTGATCATGGACGTGGTCACTCCCGAGCATGCCCGCATCGCCGAGGAAGCCGGGGCGGTGGCCGTCATGGCCCTCGAACGCGTCCCCGCCGATATCCGC
>DATKLX010000138.1:0-15149 GCA_035542155.1 Anaerolineaceae bacterium | reverse complement strand
TTTCTTCCCGCTGGCGACGATGTCGTTCTTACGGTGAAAATGGGCTTCTACACCAAAATCGCTCAGCCCCCGCACGATCGCTTCAGAAAACTGGCTCATGATCTCTCGGGCGCGGCTGTAGGTATCTTCGGCGTTGGCGGGCAGGCTCAAGGCGATGCCGAGCTGGTCCTCGCCCATGATGATCGCGCCACCGCCGGTCGGCCTGCGGTTGATCGGAATCTGGTGCTCCCGACAGAAATCCACGCGCAGCTCATTGGGCACGTTCTGAAAGCGGCCAACCAGGGCGCAGGTTGAGCGATAAGTATACAGACGCAGCGTAGGGACTGACTTCCCCCTCCCCACCCGCTCCGCGATCGTCTCATCTGCGCTCAGGCCAAAAGAGGCGGAGACCCCGTCGTCGGTGATCAGGCGCCAATCCATCAGTCGATCCAGCCTTGCCGGCGGTAGCGTTCCAGCTCGGCATCGACCCAGGCAGGCAAATCTTCGCCGGAAACCAGGCGCTCTGATTCATGCTGCCAGGCTGCGGGCTGGATGGCAACCAGCCAGCCGTTTCCATACATATCCTGGTTGACCAGGGATGGGTTCTGCACGGTGCGCTCGTTGGCCGCCACGATCACGCCGCTGACCGGGGCAATCAGGCTGCCGGTCATCTTGGCTGCCTCGAGCGTGCCCATCGATTTCCCCCGCTCCACTGTCGTCCCCACTGCTGGCAGGGTAACGTAGGCCAGATCGCCGAGCGCGGCCAGCCCCAGGGCGTCTATCCCCACAACCACCTGGCCTCCAACTGGGTCGAGTTGCGCCCACAGGTGCGTTTCCCGGTCGTAATGGCGATCGGCAGGCATGGTATAGGTGTCATTCCCGATTTGAAAAGCAGCGGCATGATCCATACGTTTCTCCGTTAGTTTGGTTAATCTCCATCCTTCCAAGACGGTGATGGCGCGCCGGACCATCTCGGGCAGCGCCGCTTCCACTGTAGGGCTCAGTTCCAGCCCGACGGTGAGATCATCCGGTTGAATGCCGACCAGGTGCAGGTGTTCGGGGAGGTAGCCGCGGATGTTGGCCAGGCCCAGCACTTCCTGGAAGGTGACCTGGTGCTGCGACAATTTAACCCCGGCATAGAGCGGGATCTGATCTTTGGCAAGCTCGACGATCGTCCCGGCCGGCTTTCCCGCGTTGACCGCGTCCAGGATCAGCAGGTGGGAGCATTCTTCCACGATGGTCAGGAGGTTCAGGCCGAGCACACCTCCATCGAGCAGCTCGACATCTACCTGCTCCCCGATTTGGGTGTCCAGGAGTTTCAGCGCCTGGACACCCAAACCCTCATCGCGGTTGAGCAAATTGCCAAGCCCCAGTACGACTTTGCGTTTTGCTTCACCCATAGCCGGCTTAGCTGACGCAGACGGAAAGGCCGGTGGCAATTTCGCCAAGGTCGTTCCCCTCCGCGTCGACCATATGGATGGCGCAGGCCATGCAAGGATCGAAAGAATGGATGGTGCGCAGGATCTCCAGCGGCCACTCCAGCTTGGCCAGTTGGGTGCCCACCAGAGAGGCTTCGTACGCCCCGGCCTGGCCCTTGTGGTCGCGCGGCGAGCCGTTCCAGGTGGTGGGGACCACCATTTGATAGTTCTCGATCTTGCCGTTCGCGATCACGATCCAGTGTCCCAGTGCGCCGCGTGGGGCTTCCATAAAGCCAAACCCCTGCGCCCGGGCCGGCCAGGTGGCGGGCTCCCATTTGTCGCCGTTGAAGGTGGCGGTGTTTCCGGCCTTGATCTCGGCGACCAGGTCATTATAGTAGCTGCGCATGGCATCCCCGAAGACTTTGGTTTCGATCGCGCGCGCGGCGGTGCGGCCCAGGGTCGAGAACACCGCGGTGATCGGCACGCCGAGTGTTTTCAAGACTAGGTCGACGAGCTCCTTGGTCTGGGCGTGCCCGCCGGCGTACATGGCCAGGACACGCGCCAGGGGACCCACTTCCATCGGGGTCTCGGCCCAGCGGGGGGCCTTGAGCCAGGAATACTTTTGCTCGATCTCCAGGAGATCGTACGGGGGTTTCGGGCCGGTGTAGTTGAAGGCCGTCTCGCCCTGCCAGGGATGCAGCCCTTTCTCGTCGCCGGCTCCCTGCTTATACCAGGAATGGGTCACGAATTCCTGCATGCGTTGGAAATCGCGCGGGTCCGGTACCTGGATGTTAGCCAGATCGCGGTTGAGGATCACTGCACGCGGCACCAAAAATTTGGAGGTGTCGCTGTTGTCCTCACCAGGGAACTCGCCCCAGGTCAGGAAGTTACCCAGCCCTTCACCCAGGCCGCCGTATTCCAGGTAGTAGGGGGCGATGGCCAGAAGATCCGGCAAGTACACCTGGTCGACAAAGGCGATCATTTTGTCGATCGAGTCGCTGATGATCGAAAGCCTTTCGGCGTTCAAGGCTGTGTCGCTGTTCAAATCGATGGGCATCGGCACGCCGCCCACGACAAAATTGGGGTGGGGATTTTTGCCGCCAAAGATAGTCTGGATCTTGGTGGCATCTTTCTGCCAGTTTAGGGCTTCCAGGTAGTGCGCCACAGCCAGCAGGTTCACCTCGGCTGGGAGCTTATACGCCGGGTGTCCCCAGTAAGCGTTAGCAAAGATCGAGAGCTGCCCACTGTCAACAATCGATTGGACCTTTTTCTGCACATCCGCGAAATAGCCGGGGGAAGAGTTGGGCCAGGGTGAGATCTTTTGCTGGATTGCCGAGGTCTGTGCGGGATCGGCTTTCAGGCTGGCAACCACATCGACCCAGTCCAGAGCGTGCAGATGATAAAAGTGCATCACGTGGTCGTGGACGTACTGCTGGGCGATCATCAGGTTGCGGATCAGGTTGGCAGCCTTGGGGATCTTGATCCCTAAAGCGTCTTCCACCGAGCGGATGGAGGCGAAGGAGTGGACGGTGGTGCACACCCCGCAGGCGCGCTGGGCGAAAGCCCAGGCCTCTCGCGGGTCGCGCCCGCGCAGGATGATTTCGATCCCGCGCACCATTGTACCGGAGGAATATGCCTCGGTGATCTTGCCCGCGCCGTCCAGGGCGGCTTCGATGCGCAGGTGGCCTTCAATGCGTGTGATAGGGTCAATGACGATTCTTTGGGCCATAATACCTTCCTCCTATTGGTTGCGAAGCCAGGTAAGAGCTTCTTCTTCAGTTTCAAAAAAACAAACTTCGTGGGTATAGTAGCTTTCCGGTATTTTAAGGAGGACTGGATCGATTTTTGCCCCAAAGATTGCAGTAGTGGGCATCATAGGCTGAAACTCCCGGATGTTTCTAGCAAATTCCTCGATTCTAGATCCACGCAGATCGATTAGCAGTTTCCCACGATAATCATGCAGGAACCCCGCCAATGGGCGTACATCTTCGTGTGAAAAAGGACCGGTGTGATGACAGCGAAGAATACCCTTTTCCACTGGGGTGATGGTAAATGCTGGCATTGTGCACCTCCTACTCTTCTAGTGCGTCGGCGACCATCTGCGACAGGCCGGCGACTTTTACGTCCAGGTTGAAGTGCTGGACGCAGTCGGTAAACTGCAGGCGGCAGTTGGAGCAGCCCATCACCACCATTTTGGCACCGACTTTCATCATCTGGTCGATCTTGAGCTCGAAGGCCGCGTAGCGGATGGGATCGGCTTCCTTGATGGCGATCACTCCACCTCCTCCGCCGCAGCAGATCGATTCCTCGCGGTTGGGGGTCATCTCTTTGAAAGACTCGAGGGCGATGATGTTCAAGATCTCGCGCGGTTCCTGGATGTGCCCGCCGCGGCGCTGGATTTTGCAGGCGTCGTGGAAAGTGAGGGTTCCGTTGTTGTAAGCCCCTTCCTTTAGCTTGATCTTGCCAGAACGCACGTATTCGCCGATCAGGCCGACAATGTGGGTGATCTCGATCCCTTCCGGCACGTCCATGATGTTGTAGGAAGTCCAGCGCAGGGCGTCGTAGGCGTGGCCGCATTCGGTCACGACGATCTTCTTGACGCCCAGCTCCTTGGCCGCGTCGAAAACGCGACTGATGAACAGCTTGGTGCGCTCCGGGCTACCCTCGTAAAAGCCAAAGTTGACCACCTCCCGCCCCTTTTGGGAGAGCGTCCATTTCTCGCCGGCTGCGTGCAGGATCTTGGCGATGGCGGCGATGTTCTCGGGGAACTTCATCACCTCGATCGAGCTGAACACCACCAGGGTGTCCGCGCCTTTGACGTCCATCGGGAGCTCAACTTCCCACTCGTCGGCCACCCATTCCATGCGGTCGGCGTAGACGTCGTCGGTGACGCCCAGAGGGCTGCCCTCTTTGACCTGCTTGTTGACGGCGGCCATGAGGTCATCGGGGACCACGCAAGCTTCAGAAAAGGCGGTGCGCACCTCGTGGATTAATGGCCCGAGCTGGATGCCCATCGGGCAGACCATCGAGCACTTGTTGCACATGGTGCAGGCCTCGTAGACGATCTTGCTGAAGTGGTGCAAATCCGCGTCCGTGATAGGCTTGTCGATCCCCAGGGCCAGCTTTGCCTTACCGGTGAGGGTAAAGCGTTGTTCGTAAGCGCGCTTGAGGAGCTCGATCTTCCACACCGGGGCGAATTCGGGGTTGCTGGTGGCCTGGTAGAAGTGGCAGGCCTCGGCGCAGATCCCGCAGCGTGTGCAGGCTTCCAGTTGAGAGGCGACGTAGCCACCGGTTTCTTTGACAAAGGTATTCATTGCGAATTGCGTTTCCATTTGCGTTTCCATGCTCCGCCTCCTATGGGGTCACTGCCCGCTTGCCAAAGTCCGCCCCGTGGATCGCTTTGGAGAAGAAGTAGAACATGAAGTGCGAGATCCGGCTGAGTGGGATCCAGATCAACAGCACGTCGACGGCGATCATGTGCAGGCTAAAGAGTTCTTCGTAAGGGAGCCACAAGTGGTGGGTCATGATATAACCGGTAACCATTGGGAGAAATACTAGGAGCAGATTGAGCCATTCCGCCGGGCCAGAGATCAGCTTCAGCACCGGGTTCACCAGCCGGTTGATAAACAGGGCGATCATGGCCACAATCGCCCCAGCCGCCAGCCAATCCACGATCGGTAGAGGCAGGGTTGACCATCCAAACCCAAGCAGACTTTTCCAGACCAGCATGTGAGCAGTACCCAAGAAAATTACCACAAGCAAGCCGAGGTGAAAGAGCCCGCCGGCCAGATAGGTGACCGGGTTGCGGCTGAAGGTGTTTTTGACCCAGGGGATAAAGGGCCAGATGATCATCCCTTTGAGAAGGGAAACGGCTACCCCGCCAACTTTGCTTCCTCGCGCGGGGACTTTGTCAGCTTTCCATCCCAGCAGGAGAATACGTACCAGGCGGTAGAGCATCCCGGCGATAAAGACCAGGAGGGCGGCCTGGAAGAATGGGCCGCGAGCAAAGGCAAGAATTTCTGTCCAGTTCATGACATCCTCCTCTATTCGTTCATTTCTTCAATTTCTTCATGAACTGCTCTTTTCTGGGCCTGGTTGGCAGTCGCTATGCCCGCGCCAAGAACGATGCCTACCGCAGTGGCGCCGCCGAGCAAAGTTCCGGTCGGGCGCTCCAGAGGAGCCGATTGGCCCTCGTAGAATCCGCCGCCGTCCCAGAAATTGGGTTCCGAGCAGCCCAGGCAGGGATGCCCGGATTGGATGGGGAAAGAAAGCCCACCGGTCCATTTCAGCGTGGCACATGCGTTGTAGGTGGTCGGGCCCTTGCAGCCCAGCTTATACAGGCACCAGCCTTTTTTTGCGCCTTCATCGTCGAAGGAATTGGCATATTTACCGGCTTCGTAGAAGGGACGGCGCAGGCAGCGGTCGTGAATGGTCTGGCCGTAGAATGTTTTCGGGCGGTGGAGGTGATCCAGTTCGGGTAGGCTGCCAAAGACCAGGAAGTGGGCCAGGGTTCCCGTAAAGGCTTCGGGGATGGCCGGGCAGCCGGGGATGTTGATCACCGGTTTATCGGTGATCAACTCTGCTACCCCCAGCGCCCCGGTTGGGTTGGGATTGGCGCGGGGCAGGCCGCCAAAGGAGGCACAGTTGCCGGTCGCGATGATCGCCGCGGCGCCCGCTGCGGCTTCTTTCAGCAGGTCGAGCGAGCTTTTTCCACCGATCGTGCAGTAGATGCCGCCATCTTGGGGAGAAATACTGCCTTCGATCACCAGTACGTACTGGCCGGCATACTTCTTCATTGCGGACTGCTTCGCTGCTTCCACCTGGAAGCCCGCCGCAGCAGAGAGCGTCTCGTGGTATTCCACCGTGATCTTGTTCAACACCAAATCGACCAGGGTGGGGGATTGGCTGCGGGTGAGCGCCTCGCTGCAGCCGGCGCAGTCTTGAAACTCGAGCCAGATGACCGGCAGCCGCGGCTTGGTTTCCAGAGCGCGGGTGACCAGTTCCACGGGCCGGTTTCTCCGCACGAGGTTAGCCGAAAGCCCGCTGTTTTGGATCGGAGGGAGTGCGCCACATCCGATCGCGCCGGCGACCGTTCCGCAGAATTTCAGGAAACTTCGCCGGGAAACGCCAGCTTTTTTCAATTCCTCATAAATGCTTTCATCTGCCATCGGATCCTCCGATTCAAGAAATTCGAAAACAAACCACACCCCAGGAGAGGACTGCCTCTCGGGCTATACCGTCCAAATCTCTGATCTAGAGTCTGGCTATTCGATTAACTGCAAGTGATGTTTTCTGCTTCCAATTTCGCCTGGTAGGCGGCGATCCCGGCAGCGCCGATCGCCAGGCTGTCCTTCTCCGCTTCCCAATCGCTGGCCTGCATCTCCGCGACCCAGCCTTCGCCGTATGGATCGGAGACAGCCAGGTTAGGGTCGCTGGCCAGTTTTTCGTTTGCGCGCAGCAGGATGCCAGTCACCGGAGCAGGGACGGGCCCGACGAATTTGCTGCTCTCTACGGTGGCGATGCTTTTAGCCTGTTTCACTTCCTGGCCGATGTTCTTAGCTTTGACGGTGATCGCGGCTAGCTTCCCACCAGAAAGCTTGGCAGCCACTGAAGTGATCCCTACCCGTACCACGCCACCTTCCATCGGTTTGGCCCAGACGTGCTTTTCCACCAGGTAATACAGGTCGTCGGGCAGATTACATCCTCGAACGTTTGCCATGTTTCCTCCTCGTGTTCCCTGGCTTTAGAAAGTCAGAACTGTTTTGCAGTCTTCGGCGATCTGCCACATCGTGGCGCCGCCCACCATCTTGACCTCGTCGATCAGGTCGCTGGGCTGGAGATCATGCAGTTCGGTCGAGGCAGTGCAGGCCAGGAGTTTCACCCCGGCTTCGATAGCGTCCTGCAGAAACTCGCTGACCGGTTTGCCGCCGGCCTTGGGACAAACGGTCTCCGCCACGCCTTTCTTCAGCAATAGGGTTCCATCGATGGTGAAGAACATGGTCACCTCATATTCCATTGCTGCTGCTAGGCTGGCAAAGAAGAAGGGTGTCGCGCAGCGCCGGGGTGTATCCGGGCCGCTGGTCATGATGATCATTACTTTATCGTCTGCCATAACTGCCTCTCAATTTCCAATCAGAATGATAGAGCGATCGCGTGATCGCAGGCGTAATTGAGGTATGTGGCAGCGCCCCCAATCTCAACGCCGTCGATTAATTCTTCTTTTTTGATGCCCATCACATCCATCGTCATCTGGCAGGCAATCAGGCGGACGCCGCCTTCAATCGCCATATCAAGAAGCTCGCTGAGCCTGGCGACGTTGGCTTTTTTCATCCAGTCATTCATCATCCCGGTGGCCACAGCGGTCATCCCGGGCAGCACCCCGATGATATTGGGAACCGGCATCGGCATGGCGGGATTGGCGATGGGCGCCACCTGCAAATGATCGGCTTGATTTTTCTTGATGATGTTCAATCCATAGAATGTGAAGAAAATGGCGGCTTCCATATCCATCGCGATCGCGGCGGTGGCCAGGATCAAGGGAGGATAAGCGGCATCCAGCGTTCCATGCGCAGCAATGATGGCCAGACGATTGGTGAGTTGTTCACTCATTGGGAATTCCTTTTCTCGGAGAGGTTTTTCTGGTAATTCAAAAAGTTGGTAGCTTCAGTGAACGCTTTATTTCATTTTCTTGACGTAGAAGACGAACTTGTTATTCTCTTGCTCTGTGGCGACGAGTTGGTGACCTGTTTTTTTAGTCCAGGCATCCATATCGCTGATGGAACCGGGATCCGTGGCGATCATTTTGAGCACCTGTCCAACCTGAAGCCCATCGATGGCTTTCTTGGTTTTCAGGATTGGCATAGGGCAAGCCAGACCGCTGCAATCCAATGTTTGATCCGCGGCAATCGACATACTTCCCTCCTTTAGGGGTTATGCAATTAGGTTGGTTTTTGTAGCTTGGTGACTACGTTGCTGATCTCCGAAATGCGCTGTAAGCGGCCCATCAGGTCTGCCCGCTCGGACAATATTGACTGAACTGTTTTGGACACTTTCGGGGTCCATTCCTGGACCTGCTCGCGCTGGCTCTGTTTCAGTACCGGTATTTTCGAAGCTGCTTCTTTTAATTGCGCGAGGGGAATGTTATGGAGGTGAGATAGATCTTCCAGGCGGGTTTCTTCTTGGGCTTTATCTGGAGGATTGATGTAGAACTGGCCGGCGACCAGCCAGCCGATGGGCTGGTCGTTTTGCTCGATCAGAGAGCGTTGGTAGCACAGTCCTGCGTGACAGATCTGAAATGGAGGTTGGCCGGTCACCCGTAGAGCGATCTTGCGCCAGGAAGCCTGGCAGGCCTGGCGAGAGCTCGGGTTGGACAGCATCAATCTGCAGAACGGGTTGGAAAAGCTTGGTTCTGTCAGCGGCGTTCCTCCGAGGTCAACCGTGATCGCTCCGACCCCGATAATCCCTGCGAATATCTCCTGGATTTTAAAGACGCAATCCGATGGAAAATCGGTCAGGGTTTCTGGGATTTCCTCATATTTTGCGGGCTCAATGGGTTCACCCAGAAGATGATCCACCTCGCTCTGCGGAAAGCGCCACTGGTTGCCAATCTTCACACCCTTCAGGCGCCCGTCGTTAAGCATGCGGTAAATCGTGATCCGGTCTACTTTGAGCAAATCTTGGAGCTGTTTGGTCGTCAGAAGTTCGCCCATCGGTTCAACTGTAACTAAATGTTATATGGAGTAATATATTGATACATTATCAGGTTAATGAGTCATAATTCAAGTGACATTTGATTAACCTGAGGGTGATGAATGTAATATGAGAATTCTTGTCAGGATTGTTGCTGTTGGCCAGATGTTATGAACTGTTTTGACGAATCGATAAACGTAATTCCCCTGGTTCATCCTCGGGTTTTTGGCGGCGGCCCTCGTGCGCAGCATCCCCCTGATCCCGGCGAATGTGGCCGGTTCCCTGGCCCAGGCCGGAAAATTCCTGATCATCGCTGCTTTATCAGCGATCGGGCTGAATACCAACGTCCAGCGTTTCATCAAGGCCGGGCCCAGGCCGCTCTTCCTGGGAGCGATGACCTGGCTGGCGGTGACGCTGACCTCGCTGGGTGTACAGTACTTTACCCGGCTCTGGTAGCTGCTCCTTGAACGGATGCTACAGCTACGGGCGAATGTACGCCCAGCCCTTGGCTTGTTTCTTGACCAGCTTACTCACCCAGACTGGCACCACCTCGACCAGGTGAAGGAGATCTTGGCGGCGCAGTTCCAGATGTTGCAGGGAATGGTTGCAGGCTACAAATTGTACGCCCCGATTGGCCAGGGTTTCGATTCGGTCCGCAAAGCCGTCTGGTCCGCGGGTCAACATGCGCACCCCGCCGCCGTTTGCCAGCAGCTCGACCTTTACGTTTTCATCCCCAGGTCGTCAAGAAGATTGGCGATATTGGCCAATACCTGTTCAGCGCGTCCTTTGGCGAGTTCGTCAATGTGGAAGATGGCCTGATACTTCTCCATTTTGGCTGCCTTTATCCAGACGATACAGCACCAGCGTTTGGAGTGGAATGGCCTCGATCCTTTCAAACCCGGCCTGCCTGGCCAGCGCTTCGACTTGCTCCGGGCGGAGGCGTTCTTCCAGGCCCGGCCCGTAATCCTGTTCCACATTTGGCCATTCCAGGATCACCAGCCGGGTTTTGCTCACGCGAAAAGCTTCTTGCAAAGCTTTCAGGGGATCGTCAGTTTCGTGCAACACCAGGCCCATAAAGGCCAGGTCGAAAGCCGCGTCCGGAAAAGGGATCGATTCGGCGATTGCCTCTTGGAACTTCCCTTCTGGGTGGAAGCGAGCGGCGGCGACCAGCATCTCCGGGTTCGCGTCGATGCCCTTGACGGCCAGCCCCCGCCCGGCGAAAGCCTGGGCGAAAATCCCGCTGCCGGTGCCGATATCAATCATTGATCGGACGGAGATCCCCTCCAAGGCCAGGTCCGTTACCCGGCTGACCTCCAGGTGCTGGAGCCGCTCCGGAGTGCGCAGCCGATCTATCTGATTAAAGCGATGTCCGTGATGCTCTCCCATGGCTCTTTTCCTCAATTGCGTTCGATTTTCAGACCGCTCATCTGCCAGGCGGACGTACCGCCGGCCACGTTATAGACCTTCTTGAAGCCTTTTTGCGCCAGAAGCGCCGCGGCTGACTGGCTTCGGTTGCCGGATTGGCAGATCACCGCTATAGGTTGTTCGGGGTCCAGCTCACCAAGGCGCCGCGACAGCTCCCCCAGTGGAATCAATCGAGCCCCGGGAACGTGGCCCATCTGATACTCCCACGGCTCGCGTACGTCCAAGACGACCGGCTGAGCGCCATTCGAAAGCATCGCCTGGAGATCGCGGGGTTGGAGGTCTTCCACGTCGCCGCTGGTCACCGGTAGGCCGTACTCTTCCCAGGCCTGGATACCGCCTTCCAGGTAGCCGACTGCGTTCTCAAAACCCACACGCGCCAGGCTGTAGACCGCCTGGCGATAATCCGCTTCTGTGGGAAGCACTAAAACCAGGGGAATATCGGGCGGTAGCACAAAACCGACCCGGTTGGCCAACTGATCGTCAGCCGGCAAATGCACCGCGCCCTGTACGTGTTTGGCGAGGAAATCTTCTTTCGGGCGGGTATCCAGCATGGCAGCACCGCGGCGGAAGTAGGGGATAGCCTCCTCGATGGTAAGCGGTTTCGGCGTTACCTGCCCCAGGGGTTTCGGCCCCTGGCGGTTCAGATCCTTGATGTAGTGGTGGTTGCCCGGCTGCTCTGGAAGGTTGGTGGTTATGTAGTCGATAAACTGGCTCTTTTCACGCGGCGCGAGGGCCGGGTTGAATTGTTTCTCATACCCGAGTGTGGTCGAGCGCATGCTGCCGAGCGAGCGCCCGCACAGGGAGCCGGCTCCATGCCCGGGATACACCATCAAGGCATCCGTCTCCTGCAACAGGTTGTGGAACAGGCTCTCGTAGAGGTCGCCAGCGAGATTACGCGCTGCTTCCGGTCCAACCAGGTCCGGGCGGCCCACATCGCCCACGAAGAGGAGATCCCCGGTCAGGGCCATCCAGGGCTGCTCGGCGCGGGTCGTGTCGCTGACCAGGAGGGTGATGCTTTCCGGGGTGTGGCCGGGGGTGTGGCGTACGGCCAGGCGTACCGCGCCCAGCTCGAGGACATCGCCATCTTTTAAGGACCGGTGAGGGAATCTGGCTCCGGCGGCCTCGTGAAGATAGATATCCGCTCCCGTGCGCTCAGCCAGCCCGGTATTGCCCGAAACATGGTCGGCGTGCAGATGGGTTTCAAGGATGTGGGTAATTTTCAAGCCGCGTCCCTGGGCGGCGTCCAGATATTTTTGCACGTCGCGGTCAGGGTCCACAATCGCTGCGATCCCTTTCGACTCACAGCCTACCAGGTAAGAAGTACACCCTAATCCATCGATAAAGAACTGCTGAAGATACATCTTGCTTCACTCCCCAGAATAGATAGAAACTTTTATCTGATTAATTTTGGCACATTATCCACCATCAGGAAAACGGCCAGTAGGATGACAAACATGGCAAATAGCTGCCGCAGCCGCCCGGCCGGTAGGCGGTGAGCCAGCTTCGAGCCGGCGAAGGTGCCCAGGATGCCTGCCGCGACAAAAAATATCGTCACCCCTAGATCAAATGGCCCGTCCAAATGTCCCAGTAACCCGGCCAGGCTGTTGGCTGCGATGATTGCTAGCGAGGTGCCGACTGCCTGGTACATGGGCAAGCCAACCAGCATGACCAGGGCCGGGACGATGAGAAAACCTCCCCCAACGCCAAGAATCCCAGTCAAAAAGCCTGTTCCTGCTCCAGCCAGGAGCGCGATCCAGGCCGTCTGCTTTTCCGTCCGCGTTGGCTGGTCCCCGGCAGGCGCTTTTGGATGTTTCTGAAGGAGCATCAGCGCGCCAATTCCCAGCATCAACGTGGCGAACAGCACCATGAGGAGGGCCGGAGACAACCGTTTGGACAGGCCGACCGCCAGGTAGGCTACCGCCATCCCGGCTCCGCCAAACAATATGGCGACTTTCCAGTTGAAAACGCCGCTGCGCTGATGGAAGAGGGCCCCAACGGCGCTGTTGGCGCCTACAATCGCCAGGGAAGTGGCCACAGCAGCCTGGGGCGTTTGTCCCACCAGGTAGACGAGCGCCGGGACAGTCAGGATCGAGCCACCCCCGCCCAAAAGGCCCAAGGAAAGTCCGATCGCGAAGCCAATAACCAGGTCCGGCACGAAGGCAGGCATCCGGCTTACTTGCCTTTCGTCATGGGCAGACCTGCACGCGACCAGGCGATCAGGCCTCCCCGCAGGTCCACCACGCGATACCCGGCATTCGCCAGCAGGCGGGCGGCGCTGGTGCTGCGGTTCCCCGAGTGGCAGACAAAGATGATCTCCTCATTTAGTAGATGTACCAGCCGCCGAAAAGTTACGCTTATCCACTTGAACCCCTCTACCCTGCGACTGCCGTACAACTCTTCACTGCGTCCGGCTGCCGGATCTGCGGCCGCTCAGACCAACGCCCGCACCGTCCCCCCATGTATCCGACAGGGCGCCTGTTTTCTTGAAAAACGACTACTTCGCAGTGATTGGCGCAGGACTTGCAGAGAAAAGAATCCGTGGTGAAATCAGAGCTGAGAATTTGCCCGCCAGATCTCATCCCGGAAAGGCGCGGACTTTTTGATATCTCCCGCTGTGCAATCAGCGCGGCGCCATAGGCCCCCATCACTTCGTGATGGAGTGGAACCTCAACCGGCAATTCCAGGGCTTCTTCGAATGCCTGGCGGATCCCCGAATTGGCAGCTACCCCGCCCAGAAAGAAAATCGGGGGATGGATTGCCTTCCCCTTGCCGACATCGTTCAGATAGTTGCGCACCATCGAGTTGCATAACCCACGCACGATATCCTCGGTGCGGTAACCCACCTGCTGCATAAAAATCAGGTCGCTTTCGGCGAAGACCGTACATCGCCCGGCTATGGCTACCTCCTGGGTAGACTGCATGGCCATCGCGCCAAGCTGTTCGACCGGCAACCCCAGCCTTCCGGCAAGTTGGTCGAGGAAGGCGCCCGTACCGGCAGCGCACATCGTGTTCATAGCAAAATCTACCGGCACACCGTTGCGAATGATTATGATTTTTGAATCCTCGCCACCAATTTCCAATATGGTGCGAAGGTCCGGACGCAAATGGATGGCTGCTGCAGCGTGCGCTGAAATTTCATTTTTGACGACGTCAGCGCCCACCAGCGCCGCTGCCAGATGTCGGGCGCTGCCGGTCGTGGCGCAGCCGCCGAGTGGCAAACCCTCCATACAGGCTGCCATTTCCTGGATGCCCCGCTTCACCGCATCTATTACCCGACCGTGCGTCCGGTAGTACATGGATTGAATGATTTCACCCCGGTCATCGATCAACACGAATTTGCAGGAGACTGACCCAACGTCAATCCCCAGGAATACTGGTGTTTTCATTTTTTCCTCCAAAAAAAATTTGCGTTCAGCCGGCGACGAGCGGTTGTGCGCACGCGCCGATTTCTTTTTGTTCCCTCTTCTGCCGCAGCAGATCGATGAACGCGTCCAGGCGGGTTTCCACGCCGCCTTCGTTGAATTTATCCCCGATCGAAAGCGCCAGGATGGGAATATCCCGATCCAAAGAGATTTTCTGTAGCGCCGGGCGCAGGGACGTCTGTGGCATACAGCCCATCGCGTAGACGTGGATGATGCCATCAAAGCCTTCATTGGCAAATTCGAGCGCATGCGCGCAGGAAATCGTCTCTGAGGATTGCGAATGAGCATGCAGATAAGGCCGGCTCAACGCTTTCATGTAGGCCAAGCCTTCTTTACCAGGCAAAGGGTTGTCGTACGCCGCGCTGCGCGCCAGCATGCGAAAACCGCTGCGCCACTCGATATAGACCCCTTTTTCAGCCAGGTCCTTGATCTTTGCCATGATTGCGTCCAGCTCGCTTAAAATATGTTCACCTCCCACGATACCAACACGGATGCCGGGTTGCTCTTGCTTTCGCCGGATGCGGCTGGCTTTCCAACGGAAAAGCAACCCCAGACAGAATAGTGAGGCGGGGTGGTTGTGCCGATCAACCCGTTCCACCATCCGTTTTTCCAGGCGGCGCACCTCATCGGCGTTTTCCGCCAGCGATCGCAGTCGCAAGCAGACCCGGCCAATCCAATATAACAACTCCAGTTTCATTCCAAAAATAAAGTAGGCAGCATCGTGTTGGCGGCGAGAAACGCCCGGGAAGGCCTGGCGCATCGTGGCCAGGGTTTCTGCCGAATGGTTGCCTCCCAGTCGATTAGCGCGAAAATCAGGGTACTTCTCTCGAAATAGCATCTCCATAAACCCGGCCGTATCGGCACACCGACACGCTTCCGCGCCATGTGAAGACAGAAAGATAAAATTTCGCTGTCCGGCCTCTATCTGCTCAGCCACCTGACCGACGACAATCTTTCCGGAATAGCATAGGAAAGGATGGGTAAGCTGCGTGCCTTTTTGCACGGTACTCAGTGAAACCTCGCCTGGCGTAGCGAGTTCGTGGCCCAAGGCGCGTAGCAAGCCACGGATGGCGATGTAATTATTTCCCCAGGAAAAAGTGAAGAATTGCATGTTTCCTCCTTACGCGGTTGTCTCAAGCTGGAGTAAATCCATAAAAGCTTCCAGGCGCGTGGTCAGGCCTTCCCGGCTGGCCAATTCATCGATGACCAGGGTTAA
>DATKLX010000137.1:0-6601 GCA_035542155.1 Anaerolineaceae bacterium | reverse complement strand
TGATAGAGCGACTGCAATGCGACAGAGGGCGGGGCGCCCAGCTCGCGGCGGATCAGGTCCTGGACGTAGGTGTAATATTTGATCGCCTCGCTGCGCCGGCCCAATGTGACCAGAGTTTTGAGCACGCGCAGGTGAAGGTCCTCGTTGGTTTCATCTGATTCCAGCGCCCGGTGCAGCCAGTTCAAGGCAGCTTCCAGGTCGCCGGCCGCCACTGCGTGGTCGGCAAGGCGCTCGATGACTTGGCCGCGCTGGCGTTCCAGGTTCTGTGAGGCGAGCGTCAGCCACATCTCCAGCTCGATGGAAGAAGGGAGATTGATCCCGGCCAGAAAACGCGGGGTGCGCCACAGGCGGATGGCCTTGAGCAGCACCTGGTAAACGGCTTCCGGGAGGGGACGGTTGCTGGGGCGGTTCCAGGGGACCGATCCGGCCTGGTCCACCAGACGCTGGAATTCGAGCGCGTCGGAGTAGACCAGCTCGAAATTCAGGCCGGCCTTATCCGGCGTGGTCACCAACAGGTCAGGCTCGGGCTGATCCGAAGCTTCTTTCGAAAACGCCTCACGCAGGTCCGAGCGCAGCTTGGAAAGCGCCTCGCGCAGGTGGCGCCGGGCGACCTCTTCCTCTTCCTCCGGCCAGAAAAGAGCCAGCAGCTCAGAGCGGCTGACCATGTCAGCCTGGTTGGCCAGATAGAACAGCATCGCGCGTTGAATCCGGCGCTGGATCTGGACCGGTTTTTCGTCTATGAATACGGCAGGGGTTCCGAGGGAGAGGATGCGCAGGGGTTCCATGGTGGTGTAGACTGAATGACGAGACCCTTAGAGCCTGTTCGGTGGGAAGGCTTAAACTTTTCGGGAGGCTTTTTCCCGAACAGAGGTGAGCATCTCCTCGGCTGAGCGCAAGGTGCCTTCGCTGACGCCGCCGAGCATCTGGGCCAGCTCCTGGCGACGGTTGCCGCCGGTGAGTGAATCGACCTGGGTGAGCGTGCGCCCATCCTGGACGCGCTTGGTGACGCGGAAATGCTGGTCGCCGTAGGCGGCGAGCTGGGGCAGGTGGGTGACGCAGAGGACCTGGTGCTCGCGGCCCAGGTTCCACAACTTTTGGCCGACAACCATACCCACCCGGCCGCCGATGCCCTGGTCGATCTCGTCGAAGATCAGGGTGGGGACAAAATCGGCGCGGGCGAGAACGTTCTTGAGGGCCAGCATCAGGCGGGCGGTCTCGCCGCCGGAGGCAATTTTAACCATCGGCTTGAGGCCTTCACCCGGGTTGGGGGCGACGAGGAATTCGACCCGATCCAGCCCGGTCGCGTCGAAGGCGACCCGCCGGCCGTCGGGGAGCGGCGCGCCCTCCGCATCGGGGCGGGTCTGGAAGTCGACGGCAAAGCGCGCCCCGGTCATGTGCAGGTCGCTAAGCTCGGCCTCGACGCCTTTGGCCAGCCGCTCGGCGGCCTCACGCCTTTTTTCGGAGAGGACCAGGCCCTGTCTGGCGATCTGCTCGAGGAGGCGTTTTTCTTCCTCTTCCAGCTCGGCGATGCGCTCGCTGGCGTGGGCGATCGTGTCCAGTTGCCTGCGGGCGTCCTCACCGTAGACCAGAATGGCTTCGATCGACCCGCCGTATTTGCGCTTGAGATTCTGGATCAGGTCCAGGCGGTCCTCGATCTGGTCGAGGCGCTTGGGGTTGAACTCGATCTGCTCCTGATAGCGGTGCAGCTCGCGGCTGACGTCGGCCAGGGTCTCCATCGCCAGCTCGGCCTGCTGGACCAGATCCGCGCGTGAGGGGTCGATATGGGCCAGGGAATTGAGGCTGCGGACCACCTCACCGAGCAGGTCGCTGGCCGATGGAGATTCCGGGGAGCCCTCATCCAGCGCGGTGAGCACCGCCTGGGCCAGGTTGGCCAGGTTTTCGGCGTTGGCCAGGCGAGTGCGGTCCTGGTGAAGCTCGTCATCCTCCCCGCGCCGGAGCTGAGCTGCTTCGATCTCTTCGGCCTGGAAGGTGAGCAGATCCGTGCGGCGGGAGGCATCCTGCTCGGCCTGGCGCACTGACTGGAGATCGCGCCGCGCGGCCTGCAGCCGGCGGTACACTTCTCCGTACCCGGCCAGGAGGTCTTCACAGCCAGCGTAGCGGTCGAGCAGCCCGATGTGGTGGCGCACGTTGAGCAGCGAGAGGTGCTCGGATTGCCCGTGAATGTCCACCAGATAGGCGCCCAGCTCGCGGAGGAGGCCCAGGCTGACGCTGCGCCCGTTGATCCGCGCCGTGGTGCGCCCTTCGCGGCGGATGTCGCGAGCGAGGGTGAGATAGTTGGGATCGTCGAGCAGGTCCTCGCGCTCGAGAATCTCGAGGATAGGCGCCTGGACCCGCTGAGAGAGGCGAAAAATCGCTTCCACGCTGGCGCGCTCGGCGCCGCTGCGAATGGAGGTGGCGTCTGCGCGGCCGCCCAGTACGGCGGTGATCGCGTCGAGGATGATGGATTTACCTGCGCCCGTTTCACCGGTAAACGTCACCAACCCATCGCTGAATTCCAGCTCCAGGCGGTGGATAATGGCAAAATTGTCAATCCGCAGTTCGGTGATCATGGTCTATCGAATCTGAATTCCTGCTAGGCGATAATAGACGGTGGAGGTAATTATAAAAGTATACAGGCCAGCCCAGACCAGGGGCAGTAACACCCCCAGGCTGCCGCCCAGGTTGCCACCGCTGTAGAGGAGCAAAATGCCCAGGACACGTGGAAGGATGGGGAACAGGCTGCCCACTGCTGCGCCGATGGTGGCGATCTGGTAAAGGGAGCGTGAGCGGTGCTTGCGGATGGCCGTGCGCACCGCTTCGGCGACGATGACCCCCGCGATAGGGGCAAGGAAGATGACAAAGAAACCCAGGTACTGGGCGATCAGGCTGCCGAGAAAGCTCAAGATCCCGGCGACGATGAAGGCGATGGGGTAATCAATCGCTTCGGCGGTATCGTAGGTTTTTTGGATGCCGCGGACGCAGTCCTTGCAGCGATAGCCGGTGGGGGTCAGGACGGCGCATTTGGTGCAGATAGGCCGCTCGCAGCGGTTACAGCGCAGACTGGTTTCGATATTGGGATGGTTGGCGCAGTATAGCGGGGTAGATTTGGCTTCGGTTACTTCGGTCATCGGCTGATTCCCGTCGATGGGTTCTGGTTCATATGAGAGGTCAGGTTCCGGTAAAAATATCCCGGATCCTGGAAGCGGACAAAACAAACGGTATCGCCGCTGGCGGAGACGCGGACGCAATCCCCGTCGGCGATGGCTAGCGGTGGCTGACCGTCGATGCTGATGGCTGCCTGGTGGGGGGTGCCGACCGTGATGCTCACCGAAGAGCCTTCGGCGAGGACGATGGCCCGGTCGATCGAGAGGTGCGGAGCCACCGGTACGATCAGGATATTGCGCAGCTCGGGAGGGAGGATCGGCCCCCCGGCCGCCAGGGCATAGGCGGTGGATCCGGTCGGCGTGGCGGCGATGAGGCCATCGGCGACGTAGGTGGTCAGGAAGGTGTCATCCAGGTAGGTGCTCAGGTGCACCGGCCGGACCTGTTCGCCGCGCCCGACGAAAACCTCGTTGAGCACGTTCCAGGCGCCGGCCAACTGTTCGGCGTGCCAGAGCTCTGCGCGCAGCATCATCCGTTTTTCCAGCCAGTACTCCCCGGCGAGGAGCTGGGTGAGGCGCTTGCGCCAGTCTTTGCGCTCGGTCTCCATGAGGAAACCCAGGCGGCCCATGTTCACGCCGAGGATCGGCACCTGGACAGGTCCGCAAAGATGCCCGGCGCGCAGCATGGTGCCGTCTCCACCAAGGGCGATGACCAGGTTGAACTCGTGCTGCTCGATGCGGTCCCGCAGGGCGGAATCGTTCACCCGGCCCTGGGCAACACTCAGGTTCGCCTTTTCGAGGAACGCGGCAATCTCTCCGGATTCGGTAGCCGCTTCGGGCAGACCCGAGTTCCAGATCAGGGCAATGTGTTTGAACGGCGGGTTCGGACTGGACATATAGTAGGTTCCATTATAGCCTGATTCAAGGAGGACTCACCAAAGAGGGCCCAGGTGGCCGGCGGGCCAGGGCAGTCCAGGGCATCCTGGTGGTTCTCTTTCTTTCCTCTGTGCACTCTGTGGTGAAATTCTTAAATCCTCTGGTCGCACTTCGACCGGTAGCCGCAGCGGGCGCAGCGCGAGGGGGCCTCGTGGGAGCGGTCGGCCTCACCGCGGCGTTCGGCGGCGCGCATTTCGGCGATCAGGTCGATGAAGGCCTTCTCCAGTGCGGGCGTATAATCGATGGCAAAGGTGCGCTGGGGGTAATGCAGGATGCCGTACGGCGGGCGGACGCCTCGGGTGCGCTCCACCAGGTAGCAGTAGGCGGCCAGTTGGAAGATATGCGCGTCGTGTGGGCTGGAAGGAGTGCGCCCGGTCTTCACTTCGACGGGGATCACCTGCTCGCCCTGCCGGACGAGGTAATCGGGTTTGCCCGCCAGGCCGAGGCGGGCGTCATAGAGGGGTTCCTCGACCGGCCCCCAGCCGCGCGTGTCGCTATAGATAACCCGTCCACCGGGCAGCCCGGTGGATTTCCTCTGGCGGGCCGCCTGCCAGAATAAAAGGATCGCCAGGAGCCCCAGTGCGAGCGCCAGATATAACATGAGCGGTCAGAAGAGGAGTTGGAAAGCGTACAGGGTCAGGGCGACCAGCGCGGCGAGAAGGAGGACAAAAGCCATCCCGCGGAGCAGCCTGGCGGCGAGAACGCGGCGGCTGTGCTGGTGATGGAGCGAAGTCCCCGAAGCCAGCTCGGCCTGGTTCTCGGAAAGCAATCCCTGGCCCTGGTACCACCATGCCCGCCGGCAGAACAGGTATACGCCGATCTCAGACGCCCGGATAGTCCTCATGCGGTTCCTGGTCCGAGAGCTGGGCCGAAAGGCGGGCGAGCGACTGCTGGAGATGCTGCTCGCGCAGGCTGATAGTCAGGTCGCCGCGGGTGCGCTCGACGATCCCGCGAGCCAGGTCGGTCTGGCGGCGCAGCCCGTTGGTGATCGCGTCGGGATAATCGAGGGTAACCAGGACGTTGTAGATATCGTCCATGCAGCCCAGTAGCCGCTCGGCTTCGTTCGAGTACCCCTGGCGGAGGATATCCAGGCAGCGCCGGCGCAGCTCGCCGGTGACTTCGGCCAGGCCGTTCAGATAGGTCGCCGATTCCACTTCGAGGTCTTCCGGGGATGGCAGATCCGCGTTGTTGACCAGGGCGTAGGTGATGCTGGCCTCGACAAATTCCTTGAGCGCGTCCTGGGTGTAGCCGGCAAAGAGCAGGTCGGGATACGGTCTCAGCCCGGAGCGGAGTTCTTCGGCGAGGGTTTTGGCCGCGCCGATGTGCTCCAGGGCCAGGGCATGCTCATCGCGGTGGACAGCGCGGATGGCGTGCGCGGCGTGGCGGGTGAGAATGCGCGCCTGGGCCAGAGCCTGATCGCGGGCAGCCGTGCGCGCGTCAAAATCCAGGCGGATTTTTTCGGTGATTGCGTCTAAATTTTGCATACTTTCTAACTGTGATCGGTGGGTCCGGGTGGATGCACTGGGCGAAAAAGCTCATCCGCCAGGCCGGTTTCCCCGGGGATATGGATTTCCCCAAAGGCTGCCTCATAGCGGGCGAGATTTTCGCCCAGTGCACGATAAAACAGCTTGGCCCCCACCGGTGACATCAACAGGCGCGCAACTACCCGGGCGATGCTATCCCCGGGGAGCAGGCGGGCGAAATCGAGCACCAGCTCCGCCGGGGTATGCGAGATGCGCGCCAGGTTGGCATAGACGGGTTCCATCTCCGGGGGGGTCTCCAACGGAGGGAAAGGGGGTGGAACAGGCCGTTTGGGGGAGTCAGGCATCGAAGCCGCGGCTCAATCGATTGGCTTAGAAGGGGATCTCTTCTTCTCCACCGGGTATTGGGGAGAAGGATTCTTCGCCTCCCTGGCTCATGCCGCCTTCGGTCTCCGCGCGGCTGGTGAGGAAACGCACCGTCGCGGCGGAAACTTCGAAGGAAGTGCCAGCCGTGCCATCCTGACGGTTGTAGATCCGTGGATTCCCGGTATTGGGGTCGGCGGTCAGGCGACCTTCGACCAGGACTTTGCTGCCTTTCTTGAGATACTGGTTGCAGGTTTCGGCTAATTTCCCCCAGGCGGAGACCCGGAACCAGATGGTCTCTTTCACTTGCTGGCCACTGTTCGAGGTATACTGCCGGCTGGTTGCTACTGAGAAGCTGGTAACAGCCTGGCCGTTAGGGGTGAACCGCATTTCTGGATCGCGCCCCAGGTTACCTACGATAATGATGGTGTGCCACATAACATCCTCCTGACGTTTCTGGTATCGGTCTTGAAAAGCTCACGTTTGGCACGTTCCACTTGGTAAGACCGATGAAAAGGTTGAAATACAGAACAATTGTACACTAATTGCTCTGGAAAAGCAAGGAGCATCTCCGTTCTATTATGGCTTTCTTAAAGATACTGTTGGCAAACCAAAGGCAAAAGGGATGAACAGGCATGTCTACCACCGGTCGAAAATCTCGACTGGTCAGTCGCTCAGTTTGCCAAGAAGAATTAGCCATTTTAAATTTGGTTCAAAGAC
>DATKLX010000136.1:0-27723 GCA_035542155.1 Anaerolineaceae bacterium | reverse complement strand
GAATCCATTAACCATCTCATAAAGGGGTTGATTCGTGTAGGGAATCTCCCCGCTTGCATCCTCCTGAGAAGTTGGATAGAATCCATGAACGAGGTATCCAGACGAACGAGGGGATTATTTACTTGTTTCATTTCGGAGAATCCTGTAAAATTATTATTGATGACATAGATTATTGTTGTGAGGAGGATTATGCCCCCTGAAGCCAAAGTTAACACCATCGCATTGAAGGAGAAAGAAAGGGAGACCCATATGGACGTTATCAAAGTATCAGCAAACTCCCGTACGGCTGCTGTTGCGGGGGCCATTGCTGGGGTAATGCGAGAACACAAACACGCTGAAGTGCAGGCCATTGGCGCGGGCGCTGTGAACCAGGCTGTGAAAGCCCTGGTCCTGGCCAAGGGGTACCTCGAGGGGGATGGGATTCCGGTGGTGTGTGTGCCCGAATTTGTTGACGTGGATATCGACGGGAAAGTTCGCACTGCGATCAAACTGGTGATCACTCCACGTGAATAGAGTCTGCCCAATCAGACTCACCAGCTAGGCCCAAATAAGCAGGTGCGTCTATCGCTCAGATCTTGATAATTGGTCTGCCCGATAGGCGCATTTTGTTGTTAAATCCATCTTATAACGCGGCCTGGGCTACCTCGTCCGGGTCGAAGACCACTTCCTCTTTGCCGGAAATCTTTTCCATGGCTTTGTGAGTGATCAGGTCCAGGTGCCTGGGGTGGGCCACGAAATCGAGGTTGTCGGCGGGGACGCTCAGCACCGGGCAGAGGGTGAACCCCGAGATCCAGGTCTCGTACAGGGAATTGATCTGGGCCAGATACTCAGGGCTGATGGTGCGCTCGTATTCGCGGTTGCGCTGGGCGATGCGCCGGACCAGGGTGGACACCGAAGCGCGCAGGTAGATGACCAGGTCCGGGGGCGGGAGCAGCTCGGTAAGGATGTGGTATAGCTCGCGATAGGTCTCATAATCGCGGGGGTGGATGTGCCCCTGCAAGTAGAGGTTGTGGGCAAATACTTCGGCGTCCTCATAGACGCTGCGGTCGAGGACGGCTGAGGTGGGGTGGCTGAGCAACTGGCGGTGGGTGCGCAGGCGGTGGGCCAGGAAATAGATCTGGGAATGGAACGACCAGGCAGGCATGTCCTGGTAGAAATCAGCCAGGTAAGGGTTGGCTGCTTCGGGCTCGTAAAAGGGCTGCCAGTCGAGCTTCTGGCAGAGCATCTCAACCAGGGTGGATTTTCCCACGCCGATATTGCCGGCCACGGCGATGAATTTTTTCATGGCAGCCTCTGATTCGAAAGATGGAGGAGCCGGACCGGAGATTCAGGGAATCTTGCCGGCCAGCTCCTGATCGATTACGCTCTTGAAGAACTCGAAGGACTGCGCGCCGACTACCGCCAGCCCGTTGACGAAGAAGGTCGGTGTGGAGCGAATACCGAGGTTGGCTGCGTAATCGTAATCCGCCTGGACCTCGTCCTTGTATTTGCGGGTGCTGACGCAGTCGTTGAACCGGGCCTGGTCCAGGCCCAGCTCGGCGGCGTACTGAGCGTATGCCGCAGGGCTCAGCCCGGCGCGCCTGGAAAAGAGCTTCTCAGAAAAGGGGAAGTACCGGTTTTGCTCGCCGGCGCAGTCGGCGGCTTCAGCCGCCGCGGTGGCGTTGCTGTGAGTACCGGCCAGGGGAAAATCGCGGTAAACGAAGCGGATCTGGTTGGGATAGGCGGCGAGGAGCTTCTGGAAGACCTCGGCGTGCCATTTCTGGCAGTAGGGACACTCGTAGTCGCTGAATTCGATGATGGTGATCGGCGCGTCTTTGGGACCGATGCTGGGATCGTTGCCATCGGGGACTTCATAGCGGACGGGCTTCTGTCCGGCGGGGATGGCCGCGCTCGCTTCTGTAGCCTGTGCGGAACCGGGAGAGCTGGCCCGATGCGACGCCTGCCCCCAGACCAGGTAACCGGCGCCCAGCCCGGCGAGGAAGACCAGTGGGAGGAGCAGCGCGTACAGGTTGACCGGTCCGATCGAGGCTGTATTGGGGTAGCGCCGGATGGGCCGTGGGCTCCGGCGGGATTCTTCCTGGGGCCCGGCCGGCTGTACCGCTGCTTCATTGACTTCTTCTGCGGATTCTATTTCGGGTATGGGGTCTGGCTGCATCGGTATGCTACCATCCAATCTCCGGCGCTCTTCAGGAGGCCGAACCGTTCGTAGGGGTTGGATTTTGGACCAGGGCCCGCAAATTGGCGCCATAGAAGCGGGCCAGCTTCCAGCCGGCGTACGCTTCGGGGATGGGCGGATCCTTGAGCTTTTCTTCCGGATTCTTACTGGCCGCGATCCGCGCAGCCTGGACCTGCAGGTCGAGGATGTAGCGGCGCATCCAGCCGATATCCTGCGGCCCGCCGATCGGACCGTGGCCGGGGACGATGACTGCCGCGTCCAGCTCCTCAATCTTATCCAGGGCTTTCAGCCATTCGTCCAGGCTGGAGGCGGCCAGGTAGGGGTGGGAGCGGACGAAGACCAGGTCGCCGACGAAAGCCGTCTTTTCCTCGGGGAGGAAGAGGACCGAGTCATTCTGGGTATGGCCGGGACCGATCTCAATTAACTCGGCCGAGCGGACGCTGCCGTGGAAGAAGAGCCGGCCCTCGAAGCACCAGGTGGGCATGCGCAGCTTCATCTTGGGCGTCGATTCGGCCAGGGCGCGGAAATAGGTCACCCAGCGGCTGGTTTCCTCCACCGCGGAGGGGTCGGTCTCGAGCGGCAGGCGGGCTTCCATGGCCTTCATCTGCGAGAGGGCATTTTCGGAATCGTCCTGCAGTTCGGCGATGCCCTCGGTCTCCATCAGGCGGCGGGTGGTGCGGGTGCAGAGGATCTCCGTCTCGGGGGAAAAAACCTGGTTGCCGCGGATGTGGTCGTTGTGCCAGTGGCTGTTGATCACGTAGGAGATGACCCGGCCGGTGAGAGTCTCGGCGGCCAAGCGCAGGTCGGTGGCGGCCTTAGGCGTCAGGAAGGTGTCGTAGACCAGGGTCCGGTCTCCCAGATCGACGATGCCGGCGTTGCTGACCGCCGCGCCGCTGTCGAGGGCCAGGGCAGCGTAGACGCCGTCGGCCAACTGGTGAAGCTGGAAATGCGGGGAAGGGGAGAGGACCGGACTCATACATACCTCCAAAGGGAGCCACAAAGGGATAAAGTTGTGTGGCCTGAAGAGATTCTAACAGAAATTTCCGATTTGGAAGAACGAGAACCGACCTGCGGCCAACCGGTTCAGAACCCCATCGTAGGGTGCGGTCGGTTTTTAACCGCACCATCCAGGATTAATGCCCGAGATGCTGCGGTCTGGAATACGACCGCACCCCACGCGGAGGCCGTTTCGCCCATTTGTAGGGGTGCAGGGGGCACGTTCAAGGAAGCCCATTTTTTTACGAAACCCCTGCGCCCATACGCCAATCTGAAGGACGCTCCAGTTCGGGCTGGTGCGGTCGCTTCGCAAGCGACCGCACCCTACGATCTGTGAACCTGTCATCGCGGCGATCTCCGCATTGGACAGGGGATTGCTTCGCCCAGGCCTCCCTACGGTCGCCGCCACCTTCGGCAGGCAATGACTGTTCCTGTCTTGTGAAAGCCCTGGATCAATGGCCGTCAGGCATTGCGGTCATTTTGATCTTGTTGTACACTACCAAAAGATTTCCATTTCCTGGGAGCTGTACGTTTTGGAAACGATCGAATATATCGAAGCCGGACCGGAGGGTCTGGATTGGATCGCCGCGCTGGCTGTGGGAAGGGCTCAGGCGGCGCCACCAGCAGCGCCCGGCCCATTTTGCGGAGCGGTGCGCTCGATTCGCTTTCGCACAGCGCAAAGACATGCTGCATACGAAAGGAACGCTGCGCATCTTCCTCGCTCGGGGCCAGCCTGAAGCCGGTTGGCTGGGATATCTGGTCTGCAAGCCTGTCGGCTGAGATGGAATGCGAGATTGAGTCTTTGTACATCGACGCGGCCTACCGCGAGCAGGGGATCGGCGGGGAATTGATGCGCCGCATCCTGGAACAAACCTGAGACCCTATAAAATCTGGAGGCAGATTCATGGCGCAAAATTCACTATCGATCCCCTGGGGCAAAGAACAGATGCAGATTCGCCTGCCCGCGAGCTGGCAGGTGAGCGGGGTGCTCGAGCCGGCATCGCTCCCGCCGGTCGCCGACCCGCTGGAGGAGGCAGCGCGCAGCCTGTCCGCGCCGGTCGGCTCGCCGCGCCTGTCGGAACTCTACCGCCTGGGGATGAAGGTGACCCTGGTGGTGGACGACGGCAGCCGCCCGACGCCAGTTTTCTGCCTCTTTCCGGCCGTGCTGGCCGGGCTGGAGGGCGCCGGGATGCCGCGCGCCGACCTGACCATCGTCCCGGCCCTGGGGCTGCACCGCGCGATGACGGAAGAAGAGATCGCAGCCCGCCTGGGGCTGCCCGACCTGGCCGGTTTCCGCTGGACCAACCCGGCCTGCGACGACGAGGCCAGCATGGCCAACCTGGGGACGACTCGCCGCGGGACGCCGGTGTGGGTCAGCCGCGCCGTGGCCGAGGCAGACCTGGTCGTTTCCATCGGCTGCATCGAGCCGCACATCATCGCCAGCTTCGGTGGGGGGTATAAGAACCTGGTGCCGGGGGTCGCCGGCCGGGCGACGATCGCCCACAACCACAGCCTGAACTGTACCCCGCGGACCTTCAACATGGTCGGGCAGCCCATCGAGAGCAACCCCATGCGTCTCGACCTGGAGGAGGCGGCCGGGATGCTTAAGGCCCCCGTGTTTATCGTCAATGCCGTGCTGGATAGCCGCCAGCAGGTTGTCTGCGTGGTCGCCGGGCATCCCATCCAGGCGCATCGCGAGGGGGTGAAAACCAGCGCGGCGCTCTATGGGGTAAAGGTCCCCGCGCCGGCGGACGTGGTGATCACCGGTTCGCACCCGATGGATTCGGACCTGCGCCAAGGCGTGAAGGCGCTGGCGAACACGATCCGCGCCGCCCGGCCGGGTGGGGTGGTAATCACCCTGGTCAAGGCCGAGGAAGGGGTGGGGGTGTTCGGGCTGGCCAACCGCAAGCTGCCGCTGGGGCGGGGGGCGCTGAGGAGGCTGGCTCCGGCGCTGGTGCGCCTGGTGCCGCGCCTCAAGCTGAAGGGCATGGGCGAAGAGGACCGCTTCTTCCTTTACTTCGCCCTGCAGGCCATGCGCCACGGCACGCTGCTGATGGTCGCGCCGACCATCCCGGCGGTGGTGAAGGAGAACCTGCCTTTCGTCGAGTTCGCGGACACGCTGGAGCAGGCCCTGGAGCGCGCCGGGCAGAAATTCCCCGGCCAGGCGAAGGTCCTGGTTTTTCCCCACGGCGGCATCACCTACCCGGTGCTCAACTGAGGTGTGGATATCTGACTCGAATTTGTGGAGAGAGTCGAATAAGTCGCGGGCGGACGCTCCCATTGGCCGGCAGGTCCGCCCATACACAGGGACGCGGGCGGACACACCGGTCCGCCCCTACGTTGTGTAATCGAGCACCCGGTCCCGCATCTCGCCCCACTTGAGCGCGTCGGCGATGGCCTGCTCGAGGGGCAGCTCGGCCTTCCAGCCCAGGAGGCGCAGGGCGGTGTCGGCGTTGGCGTAGGCCCCGGCGACGTCGCCCGGGCGGCGGGGCACCTCGCGCTTATTGATCTCCTTGCCCCACACCTTCTCAAACGCGGCGACCATCTCTTTGACCGTCACGCCCCGGCCCGTGCCCAGGTTAATCAACAGGTAGCGGCTTTCCGGGTCCTCCGAGCGGGCAAAGGCCTGGTCAAACTGCTCGACGGCGCGCACGTGGGCGTTGGCCAGGTCCCAGACGTGGACGTAATCGCGGATGCCGGTGCCGTCGCGGGTGGGATAATCCGTGCCGGTGATCTCGAAGACCGGGTTTTTACCCAATGCGGTGTTGACCATTCCCCCCAGAATGAGGGTGGGGAAGCGGACCTGCAGGCCGGAGCGCATTTTCGGGTCGGCGCCGATCGGGTTGAAGTAGCGCAGAGCGATGCTGCGCAGGTTGTAGGCGCGGCTGAAGTCCTGGAGGACCATCTCCATCATGTACTTGGTGCGCGCGTAGGGGCTGAGCGGGCGGAGTGGGGCGCTCTCGGTGACCATGTAGCCGGGGACCGTGTCGTACACCGAGGCGGAAGAGCTGAAAACGATCCGCTGGCAGCCCAGGCGGTCGAGCTGCTGGAACAGCTCGACGGACTTGGCCACGTTCTCGCGGTAGTACTCGTAGGGGCGCGCGACCGAGTCGGGGACGACGATCAGCGCGGCGCAGTGGATGGCAGCCTGGATCTCAGGGTGCTCGCGGAAGATCCTCTCCAGGAGCGAGGCGTCGGCGATGTCGCCGTGGTAGAAGATCCGCCCGCGGGTGAACTCGACCCGGCCGGTGATGAGCGAGTCGAGGATGATGGGGGTGTGTCCGCTGTCCTCCAGCGCGGACGCGATCGTGCTGCCGATGTAGCCGGCTCCGCCCGTGATCAAGATTTTCATAGGGTAGGGTGTCCTCGTAGAGAAGATATGTTTTCAGGATAATTCGCAGGCGTCAGCGCCTGTTAAAGATCGGAACGGTTTTCCAGCAACGCGACGTAGTGCGCCAGGTTCTCCCTGGTGATCACGGTCAGCTCTTGCGGGGCCTCATGCGGGTCGACCCACAGGATGCCGGTGCACTTGCCCGGCTCGCGGATCTGCGCCTCGCCGGAGACCCAGCGGCAGAGGTAGGTCGGCGAGACCCAGTGCTGGCCCTCGTCCGGGAGGATATGGTCGACCACGTCCAGCAGCTCGCCGACCGCGATTTCCATGCCGTACTCTTCCTGGATCTCGCGGCGCAGGGCGTCGGCCAGCTTTTCGCCGAACTCGACCGAGCCGCCGGGGAACTCCCACCGCCCGCGCTCGTTCTTGGCCAGCGGCCCCCTCCGGGCGAGGAAAACCCGCCCCAGCCCGTCGCGGATCACCGCGCCCACCCCCACTCCGATGTAATCGACGCCGCGCTTCATGGGGGCAATTTTATCGGAACTATCATCCAGGGACAAGGGGAAAGGAGAGAGAAAAGTGGAACGATGTGCCTGCCGGATCGTTCTTCTTCCAGGCAGGTTTTCGGCTATAATATCTTTATGCCCGGCCCGGCCCGTTTGGTTCCTGGCCGGGCGGAGATAACGACGGGGTATTGCGAAGGATATGGCGTCACAACAATTGACGAGCGGCCGGCTGGGGATGGAGTTGGTCCTCGCCCTGGCCAGGGCGCCGGAGTGGCTCGGCTACCCGCTATCTCGCTGGGGTGGGCTCTGGTTTGCCAGCCAGCGGAACGACCCCATGGTCCGCGCGGTGCGGGCCAACCAGCGGGTGATCGGCGGAGAAAGGCTCTCCGAAGAAGAGATCGACCAGCGCGTGCGCGCGGTTTTTGTCCACGGCGGGCGCTGTATGTATGACTATTATCACCTGCTCAGCCGCCCGGAGAAAATGCTGCAGAAGGTGGCCTTCAGCCCGGAGCTGGAGCAGGCTTACCAGGGATGGCTGAAGAACCGCCATGGGGTCGTCGTGGTCGGCCCGCACATGAGCAACTTCGACCTGGTGATGCGGGCAATGGCCTATCGCGGGCTGAAGATCCAGGTGCTGTCCTACCCGGCCCCGCCAGAGAGCTACCAGATCCAGAACGCTTTGCGCCAGGAGACAGGTCTGGAGGTCACGCCGTTCTCTCCCGGCTCGATGCGCCAGGCGATCACGCGGCTACAGGAGGGCGGCATCGTGATCACCGGCATGGACCGGCCGGGCAATGATACCAGGTACCACCCGTGGTTTTTCGAACGCCCTTCTGCGGCGACGGTGGCTTATATCCGCCTGGCGCTCAAGGCGCAGGTCCCGGTGGTAGTGCTGGGCAACCAGATGCGCCCCGATGGTGTCTGTTACGTCCAGGTTTCCGAGCCGGTCCACATGCGCCCCTACCCGGACCTGGAGACCGAAGTGGTGCGGAACGCTGAAACAGCCCTGGAATGGGCAAGCAAGTTTATTTGCGATGCGCCCGAACAGTGGCTGATGTATTACCCGGTATGGCCTGAAACGCTGGAACAGGCCTGAACCCTAAACCTAGAAAAGGCAGGTGACGCCATGTATGACGCCCCCGCGCACAGGCGCGTAAACGATATCCTTCTGGGCCCGCTGGAACGGCCCGCCCTGCAGTGGCTGGCAGCTCACGCGCCGGCCTGGGTGACCCCCGATATGCTCACCGGCACAGGATTGTTCGCCTCGGTGCTCATTTTCTTCTCCTACATCGCCACGAACCTGGATAAGGGTTTCTTGTGGCTGGCCAGCCTTGGCTTCGTGCTCCAATGGCTCGGCGACAGTCTGGACGGCACCCTGGCCCGCTACCGCAAGATCGAGCGCCCGCGCTACGGCTTCTTTGTCGACCACATCGTCGACGCTATCAGCGAATGCCTGATCTTCTTTGGATTTGGGCTCTCTCCCTACGTGCGCTTCGACCTGGCCTTAATCGCCCTGATCGGCTATATGCTGATGGCCAACCTCATCTTCATCAACACCTACGTCAACGGCGTATTCCGCCTTTCGTACAGCAAATTGGGGCCGACCGAGGTTCGCGTGATCGCCATCCTGGCCAACACCATCGTCTTCTTTCTCGGCAACCCGGTGCTGAGCCTGCCCTTCGGCCTGGGCCAGTTCTCGTTTTACAACCTGGTCGTGATCGTGGCCTCGGTCGTGCTCTTCACCGTCTTCCTCGTCGTCTCGGTGTCACAGGCGATGGAGCTCAACCGTCAGGACCAGCACGCGCTGTGGCGGGTGAAGCAGCCCAAGACGCGCAAGAAAGGCCTGTTTGCCCGCGTTCGTTTGTCGCGTTCCCGCCCCGCCGCCCAACGCCGCGAGCGGCGCTCGGAGCAGGCGGAGCGCGGCCTGCCTGCCGACTGATCCCTCCACCCGCCGCTTCGCCCCGCGATGCAGATCTCTCTCCGCCCCGCCGGTCTGTTGGTCGCGCTCGTCAGGCCGTTCCATCGGCTGGCCGCCGCCTTGGGCTGGACGCGGGCCAGCTACACCCTCTTCAGCATTTTCCTGGCGATCATCGCCCTGATCCTGGTGGTCTGGTGGCCGCTGGTGGTCGAGTACGCCAGCAGCTACGACCCGCGCTATCCTTTCTGGGTCCAGTTCGACTGGCTCCTCCTGGGCATCTTCGCCGCCATGTCGCTGCTGATCATGACCGGCGCGGACCTGAAGAAGGACGCCCTCATCGTCTTCGTCGGGTTGTGCGGCGGGCTGGCCATCGAGGGCTGGGGCACCCAGACCCGCCTGTGGACCTACTACACCCTGGAGCGCCCCCCGCTGTGGATCATCCCGGCCTGGCCGATCGCCAGCCTGTCGATCGACCGGCTGGTGCGCCTGCTCGACCGGCGCCTGCCCGCGGTTGCGCCCGGGCCGCTCCGCGCTGCTTACTGGCCGGTCTTCCTGGCCTTTTTTGCGCTGATGCTGGTTTTCGTCTGGCCGACGATCATGAAGCCTTTCACTCCACTGGCCCTGCTGACCGTGGCGCTGCTGATCCTCACTCCCACCGACCACCGCTTTGCGCTGCTGACCTTCGCCGCCGGCTCGGGATTGGGCTACTTCCTCGAGGTGTGGGGCACCACCCACGCCTGCTGGACCTATTACACCCTGCAGACCCCGCCGCTCTTCGCCGTCCTGGCCCACGGCCTGGCCGCGGTTGCCTTCTGGCGGGCCGGCTTGGTGATCAAATTAGGAGTCTTCTATGAAGCTGTTCGTCCCGGGTAGGATCTGTCTCTTTGGCGAGCATACCGATTGGGCCGGAGGCTACCGCCGCATCAACGCCGCCCTGGAGAAGGGCTACGCCCTGATCGTGGGCACCAACCAGGGCGTCCACGCCGAGGTCAGGCCGCACCCCAACCAGCTTATCCTCAAGGCGACCCTCAACGACGGGACGCGCATGGGCCCCTACGCCGTCCCCATGGAGCGCGGGGCGCTGCTGGCCGAGGCGGAAAAGGGCGGGTTCTTCTCCTACGCCGCGGGGGTGGCTTACCAGGTGCTGACCCACTACCGCGTCCGCGGGCTGGAGATCGACAACTACCTGACCGACCTGCCGATCAAGAAGGGCCTCTCCTCCAGCGCGGCGATCTGCGTGCTGGTGGCGCGGGCTTTCAACCGCATTTACGACCTGAAGATGACCGTGCGCGGCGAGATGGAATACGCCTACGCCGGCGAAATCACCACCCCCTCGCGCTGCGGGCGGCTCGACCAGGGCTGCGCCTACGGCAACCGGCCGGTGCTGATGACCTTCGACGGCGATCGCCTGGACGTGACCGAGCTGAACGTGCCCAAAACCCTGTACTACGTGATCGTCGACCTGCAGGCCGGCAAGGACACCCGCGAGATCCTCTCCAAGCTCAACAAGTGCTATCCCTTCGCCGAGAACGAACTCCAGCGCATCGTGCAGAAGTACCTCGGCCCGCTCAGCGCGGAGATCACCCACTCCGCCATCGAGGCCCTGGAGCGGGGCGACGCGCCCGCCCTCGGCGAGCTGATGAACCGCGCTCAGGCCGAGTTCGACCGCCACCTCCAGCCGGCCTGCCCCTCGCAGCTCACCGCGCCGGTGCTGCACCAGGTGCTGAGCTACCCGCCGATCCAGCCCTACGTCCTCGGCGGCAAGGGGGTCGGCTCACAGGGGGATGGGGTGGCCCAGTTCCTCGTCCAGGACGAGGCTGCCCAGGATACGCTGATCGAGATCGTCGAGCGGGACCTGAAGATGCCCTGCACGCGCCTCTCGATCCGCTCGGCGCAGCGGGTGCGCAAGGCGGTCATCCCCGCCGCCGGCTATGGCACGCGCCTCTTCCCGGCCACCAAGGCGATCAAGAAAGAGCTCTTCCCGATCGTCGACCGCGACGGGCGGGCCAAGCCGGTCATCCTGGCCATCGTCGAGGAAGCGCTTAGCTCGGGGATCGAGGAGGTGTGCGTCATCGTCCAGAAGGAGGATCGCGACCTGTTCGAGGAGTTCTTCGGCGTGCCGCCGGCGATCGAGCACTTCAACAAGCTCTCCACCGCCGACCAGGAGTACTGCCGCTACCTGATGGAGGTGGGGCGCAAGGTGACCCTCATCACGCAGGACGTGCAGGAGGGCTTCGGGCACGCCGTCTACTGCGCGCGAGAGTGGGTGGGCAGCGAGCCCTTCCTGCTCCTCCTCGGCGACCATCTCTATGGCTCGGACAGCGACGCGCCCTGCTCGCGCCAGCTTCTGGACGTCTACGAGAAGGTGCGGCATAGCGTGGTGGGGCTCAAGGTCACCCCCGCCGAGGAGATTCGCCATTTCGGCTGCGCCGCCGGCGTCTGGGAGACGCCCGGCCGGGTGCTCTCGATCACCGAGTTTGCCGAAAAGCCCGATCCGGAGTACGCCGCCAAGCACCTCCGCGTCGAGGGCATGGACGAGGGGAAGTACCTGACTCTGTTCGGTCAGTACATCCTCAGCCCGAAGATCTTCGATTACCTGGAGGAGCAGATCGGCCTGAACATGCGCGAGAAGGGTGAGTTCCAGCTCACCTCGTGCATGGACCGCCTGCGCCAGGAGGACGGCTTCAGCGGCTACCTGGTCCAGGGCCGGAGGTTCGACATCGGCCTCCCCGAAGCCTACCGGCAGACGGTGATCGATTTTCGGAATGCGTGACCTGACCTTCCCTGGTTAAATCTCCAGCCTGTCCTGGCAGACAGTCCAGGCGGACTTCGCGGCCCTTTCCCTAAAATTTGGAAATAACCCCCGCCCGACCACCTCAATGCACTTGCCCCTTTACTTTGCGCGGCCGGCGGGGTTTAATGGTTTAATAAAGATATACCGATCATACTTCTTCGCGAGGAGCCACCCCGGCTGCCTTCAGCGGCGGGGTGATTGTCCAGATGATTTCTGCTCTCCCTGGACAGGCCGTTTTCTAATCACTTCCAATGGAGGTTGGGATGAAGGCGAATGATGTCTTACGGACAGAAGTGCTGGCCCTGCTGCGCGGGGGCAACGCGCACATGCCTTTCGAGGAGGCGGTGGCCGATTTTCCCCCCGACGCTTATAACCGCTTTCCACCCCAGGTGCCGTACTCCCCATGGCACCTGCTCGAGCACCTGCGCATCACCCAGTCCGACATCCTCGAGTTTGTCCGCGACCCTAAGTACGTCTCCCCCGTGTGGCCTGAGGGCTACTGGCCCGCGCCGGGCGAGCAGGCCGACCGGGCCCGCTGGGAAGAGACCATCCGCCGCTTCTGCGCCGACCTCTGCGACATCCAGGCCATCGTCGAGGACCCCAGCATCGATCTGCTGGCCGAGATCCCCCACGCGCCGGGGTACACCTACCTGCGTGAGGCCCTGCTGGTCGCCGACCACAACGCCTACCACATCGGCGAGTTCGCCATCCTGCGCCAGGTGATGGGCACCTGGAAGTGAGGAAGTCGTCAGTCTTCAGACTTCAGGAAAAACCTGGATATTGAGCAAACCGCTCTGCGGTGATCCATCCTGCCGCCCGCGTAGGGTGGGCGGAGGGGCGCATAAGCATGCATCCCTCCAGTACCTGTCGCCACACAGTCCACCATCCCGGGGCCTGGTTTTCCCCTGCCGATCTTTCCCGGTCAAAATTCCCTCCACGGGTCTCTCGGGTAGGATGAGCGTCCCCCCCAGCCCCTCGACCGGTCCCCCAGCGCCCGCTCGATATCCTTCACCCGATGGTCGCGCAGGTGGCCGTCCAGGTCGTTGGGCCATTCGGGGGGGCGGTCCTTGCCGCTGAACCAGTCATCCGGGGCGGCGCGCAGGGCGGCGAGCACCTCCGCGTGGACCTGGCGGTGCCAATCCAGCACCTCCCGCGGAGAGCGGTCGCGCCAGCGCAGGTAGATGAGGCGATTGCCATCGGTCCAATTCAGGCCGCGCTCCTCGGGTGGGCGGCGCCCGCGGCGGATGGCGCGGATCACGTCGGCTTTCCAGTGGGTGACGTGGGCCAGGGCGTCCTTCACCGTCCAGGGGTCTTTGCTCTCCGGGCGGGGCAGGGGGCGCTGCCAGTCCGCCTCGCTGAGGTTGGCGGCGAGCCGGTCCAGCAGCTCGAACTCCTGGATGGTACGCTGGATCACTTCCTCACGGGTATGGCGCATGGGGTGGGTTGCCTCCTGAATGGTTCAGGTCATACATTAACGTATAATCGAACCTGTCGCAGTTCACCCCCTCTTCGTTTGGCGAGCTTGGAGATTGCCACAGCCCCATCGGAAAGGCACCGATGGGGCCTCGCAATGACATGAAGCGGACGGGAGGAAAAAACTTCCCCCTTCCTTTTCAGGGAAGGGGGCCAGGGGGTTAGGTTAAGCGGCTGATCTGAAGATTACTTCCTCGATCCAGAAGTGCGCTGGTTCTCAATGTCTTTCAAATCGAAAATCGAAAATCACCTCCGCACCGGGATCGCCTCCAACTGGTCGATCAGCCCCTCGATCACCCGGAAGCCGCCGCGCCAGAACTCGGGCTGGTGCACGTCGATGCCGGCATTGGCCAGCAGCTTCACCGGCGCCACCGAGCCGCCCGCCGCCAGGATCTGCTTGTAGCGCGGCTTGAAGCTCTCCCCCTCCGAGCGGTACTCCTGGTAGAGCGAGAGCACCAGGAGCTGCCCGAAGGCGTAGGCGTAGACATAGAAGGGCGTCTTGTAGATGTGCGGCACCGAGACCCATTCCCAGCGGAACTCATCGGTCACGCCCACCGCGTCGCCGAACTGGCTCTTCAGGTTCTCCAGGTAGGCCGCCGCCAGCTCGTCGACCGAGGCGTTCTGGGTGGTCATCTCGTGGGCCTGGCGCTCGAAGAGGGCGAAGAAGGCCTGGCGCTGGATGGTGGCGTAGGCGTCGTCTACCTGGCGGAAGAGCAGGTCGCGGCGCACGTTCTCGTCGCTCTCCTCGGCCAGCAGGCTGTCGACTAGCATCATCTCGCCGAAGGTCGAGGCGGTCTCGGCCAGGGGCAGCGAGGCGTGCTGGGTGAAGATCGAGTGGTGCTCGGCCATCATCGAGTGGATCGCGTGCCCCAGCTCGTGGGCCATGGTGGCCACGTCGTCCGGGCGGCCCTGGTAGTTGAGCTTCACCCAGGGGGTCAGGTCCGGGCGGACCGTGGCGCAGAACGCCCCGCTCTCCTTGCCCTTGCGGATCTCGCTGTCGAGGTGGTTGTCGATGAAGACCCGCCGGGCCAGGCCGGCGAACTGCGGGTCGAAGTTCTCGAACGAGGCAAACACCCGGTCGGCGGCGGCGGCGAAGGTGTAGCTCTTGTCCGATTTGGCCACCGGGGCGTAGATGTCGTAGCGCCGCAGGCGATCCATTCCCAGCCAGTGGGCCTTCAGGCGGAAGAAGCGCTGGAAGACCCCCGCGTTCTCCTGGCAGACGTTCAGCAGCGTGTCCACGACCTCGTCGGGAACGTCGTTGGCCAGGTTGCGCGCCGCGATGGGGCTGGGGTACCTGCGCAGGTTGATCTGCTCGTTGCGCCAGTCGCGCACCAGGGTCTGGTACATCTGCCCCAGGATCGGCGCGTCCTGCCCGTAGACGCGGTACAGCTCGTGGTAAGCCTTCTCGCGCAGGCCGGCGTCGTGCTGGCGGACGAAGACCATCAGCTCCCCGCGGGTCACCTCCTTGATTTCGCCCTCGATCTCCACCCTGAACACGTAGCGGTTGGTGATCGAGTCGTACAGGGTCACCAGGGCGTTCGAGCCGGTCACGTTCTTGATGTTGATCACCTTTTCCTCGGGTTCCGTGAGGGTGTGCGGCTTGAAGTGGCGCATCTCTTCCAGCCAGTAGCGGTAGTCGCCCGAGTCGGCCATCAGGCGTTCGGCCTGCTCGTCGGGCAGCGACTTCCACCACAGGTTGAAGAAGAGGATGCGGTTTCCCAACTCGGTGAGGAACTGGTCGATCCGCGCCATCAGCGCCAGGGCCGCCTGGTTCTGGGTGTCCTCGGTGAACCACAGCCCGGCATAGGATGAGAGGGTCATCGCTTCGCTGTTGATCCCCTCCAATTGGTGGACGATCTTCATCAGGTCCTGCGGCTCCATCACCTCGTTCAGCTCCGGGCGGTTTTTTTCGAAGGCCTGGACCTTATTCTCCAGGCTGGGGAAAGCGGCTTCCAGTTCGGGGCTGTTCGGGCCGGGGTAGAGATCTTCTAAGCTCCAGCGAGTTTGGATAAATGTCTGGTTCGATACGTTCATTCTTGAACTTTCCTACCTGTTTTCTTGAGATTCAGAACTTTCCACTTCTGTTTGAGCCGCGCTGCGGATCACCTGGCGCAGCGCGTCGATGGACCGCAGCTCCCCGCTCATGGGATCGCGGTAGTACCACAGGTCCCAGCCGTTGCCGGGCCCGTGGCGGATCTGGCGGGCGATGGCGTGGATCGAGCCGCGCTCGCCGTGATATTCCAGGGTCCCGTCGGCCAGGATTTTGGCGCGGATCCCCTCGCCCGGGCCAAAATAGAGGGTTTCACCCGGCTCGAGCAGCCCGTACTCCAGCAGAGCGCCGAAGGGGATGCGCGGCTCTTTGCGCGGGCTGACGCTGTAAAAGACCGCCGGGTCGAATTCGAGCTGCTGCACGGAGCGGATTCGCTCCCGGGCCAGCTCGACGTAGAAAGGGTTGCGCTCGATGCCGATGAAGCGGCGGTGCAGGCGCACGGCGACCGCCCCGGTGGTGCCGGTGCCGAAGAAGGGGTCGAGGACCACATCGCCCGAGTTGGAGCTGGAGAGCAGCACCCGGTAGAGCAGGGCCTCCGGCTTCTGGGTGGGGTGAGCCTTCTGCCCGTTGACCTTCAGCCGCTCCTTGCCGGTGCACAGCGGCAGGTACCAGTCGCTGCGCATCTGCAGGCCATCGTTGAGCTCCTTCATCGCGCGGTAATTGAAGGTATACGGCTCGCCGTGCTGCTTCTGGGCCCACAGCAGGGTCTCGGTAGCGTTGGTGAAGCGCACCCCGCGGAAATTGGGCATGGGGTTGGTCTTGATCCAGGTCACCGCGTTGAGCAGCCAGAAGCCCAGGTCCTGCAAGGCTGTCCCCACCCGGTAGATGTTGTGGTAGGTGCCGATCACCCACAGCGTGCCGCCGGGCTTGAGCACCCGCCGGCAGCCGGCCAGCCAGGCGCGGGTGAACTCGTCGTAGGCGGCGAAGCTCTCGAAGCGGTCCCAATCGTCGTCGACCGCGTCGACCCGGGTCAGGTTGGGCCGCCAGAGCTCCTGCTGGAGCTGCAGGTTGTAAGGCGGGTCGGCGAAAACCAGGTCGATCGATTCGTCCGATATCTGCTCCAGCACCTGGATGCAGTCGCCCTCGAGCACCTGGTCCAGCGGCAGCGCCGGCATGCGGAGTGTATCGGTTTGGATGGTTTGGGCGACGGTCATCAGTTTTTCAACGGTCCAATCCAGACCCCAAGGGTTTCCGAAACCCTCAGGATCTTACCGGATGGTGGGTTGCGGGGGCGGCGGATCTCGCCCAGGCCGGGGCCTGTTCGCCCCTCCACCCACCCTACGCGGGCTTCTGTTCTCTGCTCTCCCTGTGCCTGTCCTGCCTGCACCTGCCTGCACCTGCCTGCACCTGTGGTGCGGCACAGGTGTGGTGCGGCACGGGTGGGCGGACAGTCCAGAGGACAGGCCGTTCTCTTCCTCCCCCTATTTTACCTCGAATGGGAATCCTGGAAAATCTTCAGCATCTGGGGATGGATCTGCGGGTTGGCGGCGAGGATCGAGTTGGGCGGCTGCATGAAGTCGGCCTGGCCCTGCAGGTCGGTGACCACGGCGCCGGCCTCCAGGGCGATCAGTCCCCCGGCAGCCACGTCCCAGGGGGAGAGCTTGATTTCCCAGAAGCCGTCCAGCCGGCCGCAGGCGATGTAGCACAGGTCCAGCGCGGCCGAGCCCAGCCGGCGGATTGCCTGGCAGTGGCGGGTGAAGAGGGCGTAGTTGTCCAGGTTACGCTGGATCTCTTCCCAGGGCCCGTAAGGAAACCCCGTGACCAGCAGCGAGCGGATCATCTCCGCCGTCTCGGAGACGTGGATCGGTTCGCCGTTGAGCGCCGCGCCCTTGCCCCGCTCGGCGCTGAACAGCTCGTCGCGCATCGGGTCGTAGACGGCCCCCAGGCGCAGCTCGCCCTGGCGGGCGAAGCCGATCGAGACGGCGAAGATGGGCAGGTGGTGGGCGTAGTTGACCGTCCCATCGAGGGGATCGATATACCAGCAGTCCTGGCTGGCGCCCAGGCTGCCGCTTTCCTCGGCGACGATCCCGTGGCCCGGGAAGCGGGCCTGGATCGATTGAATGAGGAAGGCCTCCGAGGCGTGGTCGGCCTCGGTCACCACGTCGATCTTGCCTTTATAGCCGATCTGGTGCTGTTTCCCGTAGCCTTCGCGCAAGATCGCGCCGGCCTGGCGAGCGAGCTGCTCGATATCGGTCCGTTGGGGGAAATTCATGGGGGATCGCTCTCAGGAGATGCCGCGCAGGCGGGTGGGTATGACGCGAACCGGCACGCTGTACTCCTGGAAAAACTGCTCGCTGGTATATCCCAGGCCCTGGATCATGCCGCCGTATTTTTTCAGGTAGGCGTCCGCCAGTTCGTCTGAAACCGGCCCATCCAGGATCTCGGCCCGCCCGTGGAAGACCTGGACGTCCTCTCCCTCGGGGCCGCCGTCGAAATGCAGGCTGACCCGCGGGTCGCGGCGGATGTGGGCCAGCTTCCTGGCATTGGCCTGGCTGAAGATGAGGAACCTCTCGCCGTCCCAGTCGAACCAGACCGGCCGCGGCTGGGCCGCTCCCTGCCCGTCCACGGTGATCAGCCAGATGCAGGCTTCGCTTTGCAGGCGCTGTCGGGCGCGCTTGCCAGTTTCGCTCGTCCAATCGATCATAAGTTTCCCCGCAATCTTGCCCTAATCTCTGCCGGGTTTTTCTTTGATCTGGCCCAGCAGGTGAAAAAGCTGGTTCAATTCTTCCTGGATCTCATCCCGGTCCCTGACCGCCTGATCGAGCAGGGCGATGAAGGCCGGTTTCTGGTCTTCGTCCAGGGTTTGCAGCAGGCGTTCCGTCCGCGCGATCTGGGTGTTCTTATGGCGCAGCTTGGCCTCCAGGCGCTGGCGGTAGCCCAGGATGAACTCTTTTTCGCCCATCGGCCGGGGTATGGTTGGGTGGTCCCGGGTCAGCACCTCGCCGATGGTCAGGAATAAGTCCTCGGTATCGACCGGCTTTTCCAGGAACCGCACCGCTCCCAGGCTGAGGGCGAAGTTCTTGTCCGCGGGGGTGATGTAGGTGGCGGAGAGGAAGATGATCGGGATCTGGCTGGTGAGCGGGTCTTTGCGCAGCGCGTGGACCAGGGCATAGCCGTCCATACGCGGCATGAGGATGTCGGTGATCACCAGGGCGGGGCGCTGGCGCTGGATCTGCTCGAGGGCTTCCTGCCCGTTGCGGGCGGTGACCACCGGGTACCCTTTAAAGCGAAGGGTCACTTCGAGCAGCTCGAGGATATTGGGGACGTCTTCGACGACGAGCAGTGGTCCGTAGGGGATGGTCATGGTTGAGATGGAATATTCTCGTATGTAGAAATCGCCTCGCGCCAATGGGGTGGGATGGGGATGGCCTTGCCGGTGTGGTAATCGAAGGTCACCATCACTGAATCGCCGCGCGCGCAGAGCTGGCCGGTCTGGGAGTCGGCCAGCTCGTACTCGAAGGCGATGCTTTTGTTTCCCAGGCGAACGACCCGCGCCCAGACGCGCACGGTCTGATCCAGCCTGAGCGGCGCGAGGTAAGCGATGTGCGCGTCGGCGACGATCAGCCCCAGGTCGAGGAAATTCTCCCCGTCCCACAGGCCGAGGCTTTTTATGTAGAGCAGGCGCGCCTGCTCGATGTAGGTAAAGTACCTGGAGTTATTCACGTGGCCCTGCGGGTCCAGGTCGCCGTAGCGGATGGGGATCTCGGTGGAGAAGCGGAAGGTGCCCATGCGGGTAATTATACACTTGCCAGAGAAAAATTGGCCCTATTCTCTGCAAAAGGTCATCCTGATTGGATGATGTCTGTCACTTGTTGGAAGGAGACAGATCGAATAGACTATAAAAGATAATTCTTGTCAAAATTACCAAAAGAGGAAGAATACCTATGCAGATCACGCGTCAGGCAGACTATGCGCTCCGAGCAATGCTCTACCTTGCCAGGCTGGAGCCCACCCAACGGGCTGCCACCAGCCAGATCGCGGAAGAACAACACATCCCGCCCTCGTTCCTGGCCAAGATCATCTCGCAGCTCTCGATCGCCGGGTTGATCCACACCTCCCGCGGCGCGCGCGGCGGTGTATCTCTCGCCCGCCCGCCCGAAGAGATCTCGGTCCTCGAGGTGGTTGAGGCAATCGACGGCCCCATCGCCCTCAACGAGTGCACTGACAACCCCGAGGCCTGTCCGTTTGGCTCGGATTGCCCCCTGCGCCCGCTGTGGTGCGATACACAGTCTGAGCTGGTCAAGAACCTGCAGAAGACCACCTTTGCCCAGTTCGTCGAGCAGCCCTCGATCGTCGACCCCCAGCCAGCCTGACCGTCTCTCCCGCGAGGGAACCTATGCCGCTTGGAATGCCGGTCAGCCGGCACTGCATCCTTGTCCTGCGCGACGGCCGGATCGTCGTCGATTGGGGCAGCCGCCGGTACCAGGATGTGCTCACCGGAGATTTCCTGACCTGCTCGGAAGGCGAGGTCAGCCATACGGCCCAGGATGAAGACCTGGAGCCGTTGCGCCGGTCTGGTCTCGTGGCCGATTTCGATGCCAGCCAGGTCTATCTCTATGCCCTGCCCGAACCCCCGCGCGAAACGCTGCAATAAATTTCTTCCTGCTGGTTTCGATGCTGAACCCTCCCGGATGTCCCGGGAGGGTTTTTTGCTGGACAGAACCGATGCGGATGGCGAAGAACAGGGTCGACACGCAGGTCGACCCCTACCATTGCCTGAAACGGTTCTCGATTCTCGTTATTCTGGGTATACTGGTATGGGAGCCCACCCATGAACCACGACCAGACCAAAAACCGGCTGCTGCTCTCTTACCTGGCCGCCTTCATCCTGATTGGCTCGGTAGCCTTCCGCGCGATCTTCACCTTTTTCTCCACCCCTTTCCTCTGGTGGATCGTCGGCCTGTTGGCAGCCTACATCGTCCTCTTTGCCACCGAATGGCAGATCACCCGGCGCTGGCGCTCGTACCTGCCGGTCTATTTCGTTCTCCAGAGCTTCCTCATCTTTGTCCTGCAGACCGCCATCGACCCCTACTTCGATTACTTCGCGGTGCTCTTTATCCCGCTCACCGTCCAGGCCTTCTGGTATCTGCCCCAGAAGATCGCCTACCGCTGGACCGCGCTGTTCGCCCTGGTCACATCGGCAGGCTCGATTGAAAGCGCCGGCTGGGGGCTCGGCCTGGGCTTTGCCTTTACCTACACCTCCGTCCTGTGCTTCGTGGTCATCGTGTGCGTGATGACCCTGCGCGCCGAGAAGGCCCAGGCCGAGAGCCAGGCGCTGCTGGGCGAGCTGCGCGTCGCCCACCGCAAGCTGCAGGAGTACTCCCAGCAGGTGGAGGAGCTGGCTGCCGCCCAGGAGCGCAACCGCCTGGCCCGCGAGCTGCACGATTCGGTCACCCAGACCATCTTCAGCCTGACTCTCACCGCCCAGGCCGCGCGGATCCTGCTCGACCGAGACCCCGGCCGGGTGGCCGGCCAGTTGGATCACCTCCAGGCCCTGGCCCAGAGCGCACTGGCTGAGATGCGCTCGCTGATCCAGCAGCTCCGCCCCCACACCATCGCCGAGGAAGGGCTGGCCGCCGCGCTGCGCCGCCACGCCGCCGAGCGCCAGAAGAAGGACGGCCTCCAGGTGGACCTCTCGATCCGCGGGGAGACCCGCCTGCCCGCCGAGGTGGAGGAAGGCCTCTACCGCGTGATCCAGGAGGCGCTGAATAACGTGGTCAAACACGCTCAGACCGGGCGCGCCGCGGTCACGGTTTGCCTGGACGAGAACCCGGCGACCGTCCTGGTCGAAGACTCCGGCAAGGGGTTCGATCCGGCTCAGGCGCGCAGGCTGGACGCCCAGCATTTTGGCCTGAGCAGCATGGCCGAGCGGGTGGAGGTGTTGGGCGGGAAGCTGATCGTCGATTCCAAACCGGGCGCTGGAACGCGTATCCGCGTGGAGGTCAATCGGATTGAGGAGGGTGAACATGCCTGAGGAACAGACCCAAAAGATTTCGGTTTTACTCGTCGACGACCATATCATTGTCCGCCAGGGGCTGCGCACCTTCCTCGAGCTGCAGGATGACATCCTCGTTGTGGGGGAGGCAGCCAACGGCAAGCAGGCGGTCGAGCAGGCGGGTCGGCTACGTCCCCAGGTAGTCCTCATGGATCTGGTCATGCCGGAGATGGACGGCATCGCCGCCACCCGCCAGATCTGCGCGCTGGGCCAGGGGATCAAAGTCCTCGCCCTGACCAGCTTCGTCGAAGACGAGCGGGTCCTCCAGGCCGTCCAGGCCGGGGCGACCGGCTACCTGCTCAAGGACGTTGCGCCCAACGACCTGGTCGAGGCGGTCCGCGCCGCCGCGCGGGGGGAATCGCGCCTGCATCCCGACGCCGCTCAGAAGCTGATGAAGCAGGTAGTCACTCTGTCCACCCAGCCCACGGCCACACCCCAGGCCGGCAGCGACCTCACCGAGCGTGAGGTCGAGGTCCTCCGCCTGGTCGCCAGGGGGATGAGCAACCGCGAGATCGCCGAGACGCTGGTGATCAGCGAGAAGACGGTCAAGACCCACGTCAGCAGCCTGCTCAGCAAGCTCAACCTCGTCGCCCGCACTCAACTGGCGATCTACGCCATCAAGCACGGCCTGGCAGAAAAGTAAAACAATTGAACTACATTAAAGCCATTTCAAGGCCATCTACAATTCCTGTTGTTTTATCAGACTAAAGTCGTAGCCTGTCCGCAGAAAGGCCGGTCGCAAGATCGGCCTTTTTGTTTCCCCGGAAACCCGCCCCCCGCCCGATTTGCCGGAGGCTGGAAATGGGTATCCTATGATCAATAGAATCAAAAAGATCAGTCCGGAGGAAAAAATGAACGCAAATACCAACCAGAAAGTAACCGCGGTCAACACCGAGATCCACGCGATCACCGTCCAGAACGCTCTCGAGAACGCCGGCATTCCTGTCACCCTGGCCGCCAGCCGCAATGGCGATTACCTGGACGTCCTGGTCCCCCGCGAGTGCGTCTACGACGCGCGGAACCTGCTCGACCCCGAGCGGCGCAGCGGCGAGATCTTCTGCGTCCCGGGCCGCCGCTAAGCCAATCCGGTACAAAACCAAAGCGAGGCTGCCATGGCAGATATCACCCGCGTTTTGATCATCGCCAGCCATCCCGCCGTGCGGGAAGAGATACGCACGATCTTCCAGCTCGCGGATGGCATCGAGGTGAGCGGTGAAGCAGCCTGCCTCAACGAAGCGGTCACGATGGCGCGGGAGCTCCAGCCGGATGTGGCCCTGGTCGACCTGGAAATGGCCGGCCAGGATGAGGATGGCTATACCATCCTCGCCCGGCTTAAAACCCAATGCCTGGCGAAAGCTGTCATCGCCCTGACCGCTCACGAATATCCCGCCGCCCGCGACCGGGCCCTGCGCCAGGGGGCCGACGCCGTGATCATCAAGGGGGCGGATTTCAATTCCATGCTGGAAGTCATTCAAAATCTGAAATGAGGTGAACGATGGCCGAAATAACCCGTACCATAGCACGATCCGGCGAGACTGCCCTGCGCAGCGACGTCAAAGCGGCCGCGACCGCGGTCCGCAAGGAAAGAATGTTTTATATCGACAATTTACGCCTGGTCATGATCGTCTTCGTCATCCTGCTGCACACGGCGGTAACTTACAGCGGGCTAGGGAGCTGGTATTACAAGGAAGCGGGCAAGCTAGATCCGGTCTCCTTCACCGTGTTTGGCCTGTCCATGACCTTCACCCAGGGATACTTCATGGGGATCCTCTTCCTCATCGCCGGGTATTTCGTCCCCGGCGCGTACGACCGCAAGGGGTTCGGAAAGTTCGTCAAAGACCGCCTGGTGCGGCTGGGCATCCCGGTGCTGCTGTACATGCTGGTGATCCATCCCTTCATCATCTACTTCATCATGGGCCTTCCCTGGGCGAGCGTTAAGCCGGCCTTCCTGGACTTCTATACCGGATACGTCACCAGCCTGGATTTCGTGGGGTCGTCGGGGCCCTTGTGGTTCGCCCTGGCTTTGTTGATCTTCTCAATCGTCTACGCCTTATACCGTCTGGCCGCCGCCAGCCGGAAACCCGCGCCCGCGGCCAAGGTGAAAGTGACCTCCGCCCGCCTGGTGGGGCTGACCCTCGCCATCGCCCTGCTCGCCTTCCTGCTGCGCCTGGTCCAACCGCTGGGGACCAGCATCCTCAACATGCAGATCGGCTTCTTCTCCCAGTACCTGATCCTCTTCCCGGTCGGGATCCTGGCCTACCGGCAGGGGTGGTTCTCCAAAATCGAGACGGCCCTGGGGATGACCTGGCTGCGCCTGGGCCTGATCGCCAGCCCGATCCTGTGGATGGTGGTGATGGTCGGCGGCGGCGCGCTGGACAGGGGCTTCGATCCCTTCATCGGCGGGATGCACTGGCAGGCTCTGGCCTTCGCCCTGTGGGAATCCTTCACCGCGGTAGCCATGTCGGTGGGGCTGATCACCCTCTTCCGCGAGAAGTACAACCGCCAGAACGGGCTGGTGAAGATCCTCTCCGACAACTCCTTCGCCGCCTACGTCTTCCACGCCCCGGTGCTGATCTCGATCTCGCTGCTGCTCCAACCGCTGGCGATGTATCCCCTGGCCAAGTTCCTCTTCGTCGGGCCCCTCGCCGTGATCGCGACCTTCGCTCTGACCTTCCTCGTTCTGCGCCGCGTGCCGCTGCTGAAGAAAGTGATCTAGGGCTGCCCAAAAAATACCGGTCCTTTGAAATGGGCCTGACCCCCTGACCTCCCTTCTCACCGGTGAGAAGGGAGGAAGTGTTTTCCATGCAATTCCACCAAACACTCCCTCCCTGTATTGTGAGATAATTTTATGGATAGGCATGCTTAAGTTGCTCAGAAAATCATGTTCCCTACTCTCGACACCCCACGATTGACCCTGCGCTCCTTCCAGAGGAGCGATATCGAGCCGTTCAGCCGCTACCGCTCGGACCCGGAGGTGGCCCGTTACCAGGGATGGGAGATCCCATATACACTGGAGCAAGCGACCCGGTTTGTGGGGGAGATGATCGCCGCGTCTCCCGGCATCCCGGGGCAGCCGTACCAGGTGGCCATCGAGCTGAGAGCCACAGGTGAGATGATCGGGGATTGCATGTTCGTGCGCCTGCCCGAAGACGAGCGCCAGGCTGAGATCGGCTTTACCCTGGCGCGGGCTTTCCAGGGCCAAGGCTATGCCAGCGAGGCGGTGGCTCGCCTCCTGGATTACCTTTTCAGTGACCTGAATCTGCGCCGCGTGCGCGCCAACTGCGACCCGCAAAACACCTCCTCGGCTCGCCTGCTCCGGCGATTGGGGATGCGCCAGGAAGGGCACTTTATCGAAAGCCTGTGGCTCAAAGGCTGTTGGGTGGACGAAGACTGGTACGCGATCCTGAGAATAGAATGGCAGAAACGCCTCACCTATTGAGGAAATTTGCCTACCCCCATCTCAATCTTCATGAGATAATCAATTCGAAAACGAAACGGTTCTCGGTTCTCGACCGAAGGTCTTTCTTCCTATGCTCATTCACTCCGCATCCCAACTTCTCACCCTCTCCGGCGGGCCGCAGCGCGGCGCCGACCTGGGCCGCCTGGGGATCATCCCGGACGGGGCGGTCCTGTTCCAGGATGAGACCATCCTCGAGGTCGGCCCCAGCGCCGATCTGCTTGCCCGCTACCCGCACGAGATACAGGTCAGCGCCGCCGGGCGCGCCGTGATGCCCGGCTTCGTCGATCCGCACACCCACCTGATCTGGGCCGGCGATCGCGCGGCCGAGTTCGAGATGCGCCTGGAAGGCAAGACCTACCTGGAGATTCTCGCGGCCGGCGGGGGGATCCTCTCCACGGTGCGCGCCACCCGTTCCGCGCCGCGCGAGCAGCTCCTGGCCGAGACGCGCACGCGGATGCAATCTCTGCTGCGTCACGGCACGACGACCGCCGAGGCCAAGACCGGTTACGGCCTGGAGACCGGCGCCGAGCTGGCCGAGCTGGAGGCGCTCTACGCACTCGACGCGCAGGGCCCCATCGAGCTGGCTCCCACCTTTCTCGGCGCGCATGCCGTTCCGCCCGAATACAAGGACCGCCCGGATGGCTTCACCGACCTGGTCTGCAGCGAGATGCTCCCCGCCGCGAAGGAGTGGGTGGAGAAGAACGTCCCTGGACGGCCGCTGCCCTTCGTCGACGTATTCTGCGAGACCGGGGCGTTCAGTCTCGAGCAGAGCCGGCGCATCCTGGTCACCGCGCGCGGACTGGGCTTCCCCCTCAAGATCCACGCCGACGAGTTCGATAACCTGGGTGGGGCCAGCCTGGCGGCCGAGCTGGGAGCCGTCTCCGCCGACCACCTGGTCAAGACCAGCGCGAAAGACATCCGCGCCCTGGCCGTCAGCGAGACGGTCGCCGTGGCGCTGCCCTGCACTCCCTTCGGCCTGGCCGAGCCGCACTACACCCCGGCCCGCGAGATCCTCGCCGCCGGCGGACTGCTGGCGATCGCCTCGGATATCAACCCCGGGACTGCCTGGTGCGAGAGCATGCAGTTCGTCATCGCCCTGGCCTGCCGCTATCTGGCCCTCACCCCGGCCCAGGCGATCGCCGCGGCGACGATCAACGCCGCCGCCGCCATCCGCCGCGCTGACCGGGTCGGCTCGCTCGAGCCGGGCAAGCAGGCCGACCTGCTGATCCTTTCCGTGCCCGATTACCGCCACCTGGGCTACCGCTTCGGCGTGAACCTGGTTCAGGAGGTGTTCAAGAAAGGGAAGCTCATTCCTACGGTAAAATAATCTCACTGTTCTCCTTTTTTACGACTCTCGGTTCTCGATTTTCAACCAAAGGAAATAGTATGCTATCTCTAACCGATATACCCCTGATTCAATCCTTGATCCAGATCCTTCCCTATATCGTCGTTCTGGCTGTGATCTGGATCGCGATCCGCTTCATCTTCCGCCTGGCCACGCGGATCCTCTTCACCGGCTGCGGGCTGATCCTTCTCCTCGGCCTGGCCATCGTGGTCTTCCGCATGTTAGGGTCCTAAAGAGTTACCAGGCTAAACCGTGGGTAAACGTCGCAAATTCTTCGAACGGTTCATGAGTGGTTCTTCAGACACTGATATTTCTTTTGATGAGGAGGAATCAAAGCATGACCCCGCCAGCTTATCAAGTAGTGATCTATTGGAGTGACGATGATACTGCTTTTATTGCTGAGGTGCCCGAACTGCCCGGCGCAATGGCTGATGGGGCGACCCGGCAAGAAGCCCTTGCGAATGCGGAAAGTGTGATCAATGAATGGATCGAAACTGCGCAGGAGTCAGGCCGTCCTGTACCGAGTCCCGGCAGAAAACTTCTTACCATTCCTGAAGCCGCCGAGCAGCTTGGGCTGAGTATCGCCATGGTTCGGCGGTATTGCAAAACGGAGAAACTTCCTGCCCAAAAAGTAGGTCGAGATTGGGCCGTTCGCCAGCGAGATCTTGAGCGGTTTGCAGCCTCCCCACGTAAGCGGGGCCGAAAGTCAGCCAATTTTCGTTAGGTGTGTGATGACTACATATTCCGATTCGCTCCACCAGTATATTGTTGATCTGTATGCCCGCCCTGACGCTGCCCTGGTCGAGGGCCAGCGGATCGCCGCGGACGCGGGCTTGCCGGCGATCAGCGTCAATCCCGAGGAGGGCCGCTTCCTGCAGGTGCTCGTCCGCGCGGCGGGAGTGCGCTGCGCCGTGGAGATCGGCACGCTGGGCGGGTTCAGTGGGACGTGGATCGCCCGCGGCCTGCCCCACGGCGGGAAACTGATCACCCTGGAAAAAGACCCCCACCACGCCGAGATCGCCCGCCAGAACTTTGCCCGCGGCGGGGTGACCGACCGGGTCGATATCCGTGTTGGCGACGCCCACCAACTGCTGGACCAGATTGCCCGCGAGGATATCGCCTGCAACGGTCTGTTTGATTTCGTCTTTATCGACGCGGATAAGACCGGCTACCCGTACTATTTTTCCTGGGCGCTGGATGCGGTGCGCGTGGGTGGGCTGATCGTCGCGCACAACGCCTTTCGCGGCGGCAGAGTTTTGGCGACCGGCGATCTGGACGAAGGCGACCGGGCGATGCAGGAATTCAACCGCCAGGTGGCGGACGAGCCGCGCGTCCTCTCAACGATTTACCCGGCCGGGGATGGAACGCTGCTGGCCGTGCGCATTGCGTAAAAGCTTGAACCACGACCCAGTCCAGGGGGACAGGAAGCTCTCTTTTAAAATAAAGGATCCCAGAACGTATCTGTCCCAAAGCTGGTAGGTTTTGAAAAAAGAGCAAGCTCGCGATACTATGGTAGTTGCCTAGACCGCCAGAGTAACCGGAGAGCTTGCCATGTCCATTGTCCTCCTGCAACTGCCCGAAGTCAAGTACAGCCAAACTGAACGTCCCCACCACTGTCCCTATTGCGCCGGAACCACCTTCCAGCGCTGGGGAGGGACAGCCAAACGAGTGCGGGATCC
>DATKLX010000135.1:0-9214 GCA_035542155.1 Anaerolineaceae bacterium | reverse complement strand
GATGTAATCTATAATAACGAATTTCCTGATCCATCATCTGGTTGCGCATTCATGTCGGTGGGATGATCCTATGAACGAAGTCAAGCATCCCCGTAATCCTGAATCGCTCCTCCTGAAAACGAAAATCAACATCCCTCGCATTCCCCATGAGTTCGTTCACCGGCCGCGCCTGACCGAGCTGATCGATCGGGGTGCACAGGGACCGCTGACCCTCATCTGCGCTCCAGCCGGGTACGGCAAAACCAATCTCCTGGTCGAGTGGACCGAACGAACCGATCTGCCGGTGGCCTGGCTCAGTCTCGATCTGGATGATAATGATTTCTTCCGTTTTTCACGCTATGTGATAGGGGCATTACAAACCCTGGATCCCAAAATTGGGGAGGAATCGCGGGATTTTGTCGAGTCCACCCTGGCCAGCAATGTAGAAATGGGGGCAACGCTTCTGATCAATGACCTGGTGACGCTTTCCAAAGACATCGTCCTCGTCCTCGATGACTTTCAGGTTCTCGAAGACAGGAATATTCTTCATGGGATCGATTTCCTCCTGAAGCACCTTCCGGAAACCCTGCACATCATCATCGCCAGCCGCAATGAACCCACGATCGAACTGGCTGCGCTCCGCGCCAAAGGCCGGGTGATAGACCTTGGGATGGAGGACCTGCGCTTTACCGGGGAAGAGGTCGGGAAATTTTTCCATGAGGCAATGGGGCTGCAGCTTCCATCCGAGACAATCCAGGTTTTGGAGAAACGCTCTGCTGGTTGGGTTACTGGCCTGCAACTGGCCGCGATTTCCTTGCGAGACCAACCCGATCCCACCGCGATCATTGCCAACCTTAAGCGTTCGGCTCGCTACCTGGTCGATTTCTTGGCCGAAGAAGTGCTGGACAAACAGCCGGAGGATATCCGCCAGTTCCTTTTAAAAACTTCGATCTTAGACACCCTTACCGGCCCGCTTTGCGAGGCTGTGGTGAACCCGCAGGCTCAACCGGGGTATGGCATGGTCATGCTGAACCGCCTGGAGTTGATCAATCTATTCATCACCCCTTTAGACGAGCAGCATGAGTGGTACCGCTACCACCCTTTATTTGCAGATTTTCTCTGCCATATCCACGCAGAAATCAACCCTGGCGAGATTCCATTGCTCCAAAAGCGGGCTGCGGAGTGGTTTGAAAAGTCAGGAAATCTGGATAAAGCCTTTCAGTATGCGTTCGATTCCGGCGATATGGAATGGACAGCGGATTTAATCATGCGCAACCTCCAGACCTTGATTCAAACAGGCGCCATCTTCCCGCTCACCCGTTCGATTGGCCGCCTGCCGGAAGCAGCAATCCATAAACGCCCGATTCTCGCTCTGGCCTATGCCCTGGGATTGATCGCTGCCAATCACCTGGATCTGGCCCGGTACTGGCTGGATGACGTGCGCAGACAGATTAGCGAGCTTGAAGATGCCGGGGATCTGGTTGAGGATTCCGGCTTCTGGAATATCCGCGGCGGACTGGCGATTTGTGAGTCCATGTTTGCGGTGTTGAGCGGTGATTTTGAACAGGCGGCCGAGTATTCCAGGCTGGCAGCCAGTTTCCTTCATGAGGAGAATCCATTCGTCCAGAGCCTGATTGCTTTGGACGATAGTATCTATTATGTGCTCTCCGCCGATACTCAAAAAGCCATTGAGGTGATGCGGGAAACAATGCGCATCGCCCGGCAAGCCAATAACCTCATCGTCATGATCATTGCCATTTGCCAGATGGCCTACACTCAGGCATTGCAAGGCAAGCTCGGCCAGGCATGGGCCACCTTGCAAAAATCGCAGTATATCGTGCTGGGACCGGCTGGAAAATCCCTGCCGCTCATTGGCCTGGTGGATATTGGAAAGGGTCGGATTCTCCTCGAACGCGGAGCACTTGAAGAAGCCAAAGATTTCCTGGAGCGTGGCAGCCAGAATATCCAGAATTTGTGGTTGCTTGGCAGGCTGGATGGTTTGAACTGTTTGCTGCGCCTCTACCAGTCCTTGGGTGACCTCGCCAGTACTCAGGAGGTCCTATCCGAATCATCCCAACTCATAAACGATAGCGAAATCGGCCAATGGGCCCGTAAGGTTGTATACGCCATCACCGCCCAACTGGCCTTGAAGGCCGACAATCTGGCCGAGGCGGAACAATGGTGGATCAGAGGTGGGTTTCCAGATCTTACCGAAAGGATCCCTTTAGAATCGTATCCATATCATGTCTATGAACTCTTGCAGTTAACCCGGGCCAGGTTCCTGCTTCGTAAAAGCCAGGATTCCGGGGATCAAGTTCCCCTTAAAATTGTTTCAGAGCTCCTGGAAATGTTATTGATAGATGCCAGGCGGTTTCAAAGAGTGACCGCTCAAATTGAGATCTTAATCCTGCTGGCCAATGTTCAGGATGCCCGGCAGGATAAACTTGCGGAAGACACATTATGTCAGGCGTTAGCCCTGGGAGAACCGGAAGGATACTGGCAGATTTATATAGACGAAGGTTGGCATTTATCAGCGCTCGTAACCAGGTGCCAGGCGGCACAATCAAGAACGGATCGTTATTTGCCAACCCCGGCATTTATCCAGCGGCTATCAGCAGCGCTCCCTCAGCCGGTGGAAGGGCTGTTAGTGCTCAGGCAATCATCCGGGCAGAAATCCGGGCCATCCACTTCCCGGTTAGAAGATGGGCTGCCGGTCAGGCTCACGGCTCGCGAAGTAGAAATATTAAAACTAATCGCCGAAGGAATGTCCAACCAGGAAATTTCCGCCAGGCTCTATCTGGCGATCCATACCGTAAAGCGGCACGTCTACAATATCTTTGGCAAACTGGAGGTTGGCAGTCGCACCGAGGCGGTATCCAGGGCGCGCCACATTGGCCTGCTTTCGTAATTCAGTCTGAAGTACCAGTCCGATGCCCGGCTGCGCCAACGCCTGGGTATGATGATTTTAATCCCCCAAAATTGATACCTCAATAGCACTTTGGACGCATGAAAAACGACCCATGGTTTGTTATCCTGAAATCGTCGTAGAAGTAAGTAAGAAGGTATAGTTCAAGGGTACTGGCGGATATATCTTTAATGACTGGATTAGGTGAGGCTCGGGTATGGGCATATGTATAATGCGGATGTAACACATTGGTTGGATGAAAGAATCCTGGAGGGGATCCGGAAGGCTTTTCAGAAGGAAGACGCTATCCGGTCCATTGACCTTCAGGATATCTCTGTTACGGTCGAGGATGGACATATTTTTCTCAACGGCCACGTTGCGAATGATCTCAATTTCCACCGCATGGAGGATATTGCCCGTTCGATAATCGGAGTGGTGGTAGTACACAATCACCTGGTTGCCGACCATGGTCTATCCCAGAAGGTGGCCCAATCCCTTGCGAAAGATGAGCGCCTCCAACCGCTGTCTCTGCCAGTCCTCAGCACCCATGGCTGGATATCCCTGAGTGGGGAAGTTCCCACCCCGGAGCTGCAGCACGCCGCAGAGGCCGCCGCAGCCAGGGTTCCCATGGTTCGGGGAGTGGTGAAACTACCTAAAGTTATTGGGGAAGCCGAGGAGGCCCCGCGACTGGTCCTTCAACCTCCCATCGGAGCCAGAGTCTGTGGGGAAAACGGTCATCAGGGAGTTGTGTATCAGGTCATCATCCGCCCTCAAAACCGGTTGGTCACCCATGCGGTAGTTCGCGTTTCGCAGACCAACGATGGCAGGCAAATCGCCCGTAATTTGTTGGTTCCGCTGGATGCGATGGACGTGGTCGGTGAAGAGGAAATCATTTTGAAGCGTGAAGCGCCAGCGCTGAATGAGTTTCGTATTTTCATCCCCGGCGATTACCCCATCGCGCCGCTCACCTGGATGCCGCCATATCCTTATCAGGTAGGGAAAGTACGCTGGACGCCAGAATGATTGAATGATAACTGATGGGGATTGTGGTTCCCCCACCTTCCCGCCCTATATTGAGGTATGGTGTGCATGGAAAATCAGAATATTTTTTACGATCTCACCGGCATTGAGACGAGTATAAATAGTTCCAATATTTTTGGCTCGCTCCTTTTCCATTTTCACTTCGACGCCATCTTGATCTCCCATCGTCTGAGTGGGCGTATTCTGGATGCCAGCCGGACTGCTGAATCGATCTATGGCTATTCGCGCAATGATCTGCTATGCCGATCCATGGCCGATCTTCAGGTTGGCTCGGATGAGCATAACCCAGGCGCTGCATTTCAACCGACCAGCCCTTCTTCAACTTCGACCTCAGCCCTGCACCATAAGAAGGATGGGACAATCTTTCCCGTGGAGTTAATTTCGGTTCAGATAGAGACCAATGAAGCACCCATAACGATGATGTTTATCCAGGAGTTTTGACCTGACCATCGACGGCTGGCCCCGGGCGCTGGACCTGCGTGACTCGAAGACCAAGGGCCACTCTCAGGCCGTAGATCTCCTCTTCCTCATCGATTTTCTGGTTCCGGCACTGTATATCCCGTTTGGACTTCCCGAGAAGTGGGATGGGAGCGGCTATCTCCAGGTCGTGGCGCAATTCCTGGCCTTAATGTCAACGGGTTAGCCGACCGTTCAGGTTCAGCAGGCTTCCGTTCACTGCCCATACACATTGGTGTACCGGTAGTGTAACTTATCGATATCCTCCTGCGCTATGTCTTCTGGCATGCCGATTTGCATTGCCATCCAGACGGTGGCGGCCACATCCTCGGTCATCACTGCTGCCTTAACCGCTGCCTCGGCATTCTTTCCGATGGTGAACACGCCGTGGTTTTTGAGCAGCACCGCTGGCGATTTTCCAATGCTCTCGATGACAACTTTGCCGATCGCTTCATCGCCGATCAAGGCAAACCCGCCGCACGGAATTGGTCCGCCGAACTCGTCCGCCATCGCCGTCAGCACGCAGGGGATCGACTTGCCGACCGCCGCAAACGCTGTGGCGTAGCGAGAGTGGGTGTGGACCACTCCTCCGACGTCAGTGCGGTGATTGTAAATATATAGATGACTGAACACATCCGACGAAGGCTTGAACGCGCCATCGACGACTTTGCCAACCCGGTCCACCACGACCATGTGTTCCGGGCGCATCTCTACGTAGCGGATGCCGCTGGCCTTGATCACCACCAGTCCCGTTTCCGGGTCGCGCGCCGAGACATTCCCTCCCGTCCAGCGAACGAGGTCGTTCCTGGGAAGTTCAAGATGTAACTGCACCAATTCTTCTTTGAGCTTTTCAAGCATGATCATTCCTCATAGGCCAGGCGAAGATCCTCTACTTCAACCAATCCACTGCGGCTCGTTCGATAGGGAGTCCCTTTTTATAGCGCCCCATGAACGCCCCAAACCCGGCAACGTCCACCGGATCGGGTGCTATCGTCGAGCTTTTCTGGCTTGCGAAGACTTTTTGGGCGAGATAGGCTTCCAAAGGCTCATTCCCTGCCTTATGGACCAGATAAGCAGCCAGCAGCGCGATCCCCCATGCGCCGCCTTCGCTGGCGGTCTCCATCACTGAAACGGGGACGTTCATCGCCGCCGCCATCATCTTTTGCCCCACATCCTTTGTTTTGAAGAAGCCACCGTGACCGAGGATCTGTTCGATCTTCACCTGCTCCTGATCGAACAGGATGTCCAGTCCGATCCTTAAGGCGCCGAGCGATGAGAACAGGTTCACCCGCATGAAATTCGATAGCGTGAAACGGCTTTCGGGGGTGCGCACGAACAATGGGCGCCCCTCCTCCATGTGCGTGATGTGCTCGCCGGAGAGATAATTGTAAGCCAGCATCCCGCCGCCATCCGCGTCGCCCGTGAGAGCCTGTTGGTACAGCGTTTCAAACAGCTTTGATTGACTCACTTCCACGCCCAGCGCCTGAGTGAATTCCTGGAACACTTCTACCCAGGCATTGATATCGGAGGTACAGTTGTTGCTGTGCACCATTGCCACAGGCTTGCCTGCAGGCGTTGTCACCATATCGATCTCCGGGTACACCTTCGAAAGGGCTTTTTCCAGAACGATCATGGCAAAGACGGATGTCCCGGCGGAGACGTTGCCTGTGCGTTCTGCGACGCTGTTGGTCGCCACCATGCCAGTGCCTGCGTCTCCCTCGGGAGGGCAGAGCGGAATACCTGCATTCAAGTTTCCCGTGGGATCGATCAGCCTTGCGCCCTCTTCAGACAGAACGCCTGCGGTCTCTCCTGCGACCAGGACTTTGGGCAGGATGTCCTGGAGTTTCCAGGGCAGCTTTTCTGCCTGGAGGAGTGCGTTGCACAGTTCGACCATGCGCTCGTCGTAATTATTGGTTATGCTGTCGATGGGGAACATACCCGAGGCTTCGCCAACGCCCATCACTTTTTCCCCGGTCAACTTCCAATGGACATAGCCCGCCAGCGTGGTCAGATAGCTGATATCCCCGACATGGGGTTCCTTGTTCAAGATCGACTGGTAGAGGTGGGCGATGCTCCAGCGCTGGGGAATGTTGAATTGGAACAAATCGGTGAGTATCTCTACCGCCTGACCGGTGATGGTATTTCGCCAGGTACGAAACGGTGCAAGCAGGTTTCCGTTTTTATCGAAGGGTAAATAGCCGTGCATCATGCCGCTGAAGCCGATGGCGCCGACCGTCTGGAGCTGGATGTTGTATTTTACAAAGACCTCATTTCCGAGCATCCGGTAACTTTCCTGCAGGCCAGTCCAAACGTCTTCGAGATGGTATGTCCAAACGCCATTCTCGAATCGGTTTTCCCAGTCATAGCTTCCGGACGCGATGGGAGCATGATCTTCGCCGATCAACACCGCCTTGATCCGAGTCGAGCCGAACTCCACGCCAAGGCAGGTCTTTCCGCTTTCAATTGCGCTTGAGGTATCGCCTGGATTCATGGTATTCTCCTGTGATCTGGGATAGTTTGTATTATTATCCCTCAGATTATCGTTTCTGTCACAGGTCTCTTGTTACGGAGTAGGGTAGAAAAATCTACGCTTGCCGGTTTTACGAAGGTACGGGCTTAAATCCAGGGAAGGGCGCTGCGCCCGGCCCAATACTGCTCCGGCGGCTCACACACAACAGCAAGCCTGTCGCTGTTGGCCTGGGTCCAGGGGACGTTGAGAGCCGTGACGTTGGAAGCCAACTGCTCGCGGGTGGCTGCGCCGCTCAGAACCACGTCAGCCCAGGGCTGGGCCAGAACGGCTGCCAGGCAGAGGGAATCCAGGCTGGCGTTAAGATCCATGGCGGTGGCTTCCAGGAGCGCCCGGCGTGGGGCAAACTCTGGATCGTCGTTTTTCTCCGTCAGGCGGCCATTGGCCAGGGCTTCCTTGACGATCACCCCCATGCCTTCCTGGTGTGCGGCCTGTAAGGCTTTTCCCGCCGAAGGTTCCAGCAGGTTCCAGGTCGCCTGGACGGAGTCGAAGACCGGCTGTCCATCCAGCCGGATCTGCATCGCGCGTTGGAGGGTCTCGGCCTGACGTGGGCCGCTCAAGGTCAGCCCAATCGCCAGCCCCGCCTGGCGGTACGCAGCCAGTTCTTTGAGGACCTCCAGATTCTCGAAGATTCCGCTCTCCAGCGTGGCGGAATGGATCTGGTAAAGCTTCAGATATCCATCCAGGTTGGCGTCACTCTCTGCCCTCTGGCGGCGCAGCACAGCCAGAGAAAGGTCCTTTACTTCGTGGACCTGCGCATCGACCTTCCATTCCGCGGTATAGGTATAGCCCCATTTCGAACCAACGGTGGCATCCTGGGGAGAGATCGCGCGACGGGAAAGCCAGGAAGCCAGATACACCTCCGCGCGACCGTAAGAGCGTGCTGCGTCAAAGTAGCGGATCCCGGCATCCCAGGCGGCATCCAGGACCGAATGGGCGTGGGCTTGCATGGCCTCGACGGAATATTCGTGCTGCAAGTCCTCGCCGTGTTTGAGGTTGATGTATCCCGGGCGGCCTAAAGCGGCCAATCCCAGCCCAATCGGGGTCACGACCAATCCAGTTCTGCCTAAGGTTCGGGTTTCCATGGCTTGAGACGCATTATAAATCAGGAAGATTTTCAGGGCAAATAAAGCTCGATTCCGGCCTAGAACCTTCCCCCATAGGCCGGGATGATCGCCCCCTGGATGATCTGGCAGGCATCGCTGCACAATGCCAGGATCACCTGGGCGACCGAATCCGGCGTCACCCCGCGAGTCGGGTCAGCCTCCACCTCCTCGGCGGAGACAAGTGCGGAGGGCAGCACAGCGTTTACCTGGATTCCGGACAGCTTGTATTCCGCGGCCATGCTTTCGGTCAGCCGCAGAATGGCGCTCTTCGACGCGCTGTAGGCCCCATCTTTTCCCTGGGCGGCCAGGGCCGAGTGCGTGGCAATGTTGACGATTTTCCCCTTGCACTGCTCCAGCATGGTGGGGATGACTGCCCGGCAGGCGACGAATACGCTGCGTGCATTCAGGTTGAACAGAAAGTCCCAGGTCTCCAGCGTCGTCTCGTGCAAAGGAGCGCCGGCTCGATAACCGCCCACGGTATTTATCAACACATCGATCCTTCCAAATCGGGAGCGAGTTTCTTGCACCAGCCGGTCCATCTGCTGCGGATCGGTGACGTCAATCCCCTCGAGGAGCATGTGGTCTCGCGATCCTGCCAACTCGGCCAGGGGCTTCTCCGACTGCCCTGCTGATTTATACGGGGCGACCAGGTGAGCGCCCGCCGCATGAAATGCATGCACAACCGCGCGCCCCAGGTTGCCCGTGCCTCCGGTGACAATGACTACTTGATCATGAAAATCGAACATGTCCTCTCCTTCTCTGGTGTTTCCAGCCGCCCCTTGCCAGACCGGCTCGCTAAGTGATATTTTGCATGCCCCCTGTCCAGGAACCTGCTAGCCGCTGGAATAGGGCAGCATCTCAGGACCTCCCACCCAGGCCTTCCCGCTGACGTCCTCGCCCCATGTATTGAGCACGACCCCGCTGCTCCAGCCGTGGCCAGGCCAAATTATCGTTCAATAGGTGGGATAAATGCCTTCCTTTGAGAGTATTCTTCCTCCGGCGGACGGGCAGCAGGATTTATCTGCATCCATAATAAACGGGTGATCATGGTCATGGCTCGCCAGCCGCTCATAAACCGGTATTCCACGAATTCTTTCTCGTTGTCACCCAACAATTGGACGAGCTCTGCTGCCGGAATTGATGGCGGGTTACCCAAGGCTTTCAGCACCATGGGCATCCGTTTCATTGTCCCCCGCACTC
>DATKLX010000134.1:0-21345 GCA_035542155.1 Anaerolineaceae bacterium | reverse complement strand
ACCTTTGTTTTGAGGTGGACGATCTGGAGGCGATTCTGGCTGATTTAAAGGAGAAGGGCATACGGCTCGTCAATGAAACCCCAAGTATCCTCCCCGGTCGAAAAATGGCCTTCATTCATCCCAAGGCAACCGGGGGTGTTCTGGTTGAGTTGTACGAGGTTGTGAATTAATCGGTTAAAATTGACCCATAAATATTGGTTGGTCCTGTAAACGGGAAGGATTGGGTATGAATTTTGACGATGTGGTGAAGGCGGTTGGCATCATCGCAGGGATCGGATTGGTTCTCTCCCTGGTGCTGGCAGCCTGGATTTTTTGGAAAATACGCAGGATTAATCTTCCGGCAGGGACGGAATTTTTTGACGCTTTACGAGCCACGCCGCTGCCGGTGGTAATCCTGTTGGATTTGCTGGATTTGAGCCTGGATTTCTTTTCGGCGCCGATTAGTTGGATCATTTTGAGCCGGTTGGGTCTGGAGCCGCTGCGCACAGTTACGGTGATCGAATCACTGGTCCCTGGGACGGAGCTTATTCCAACCATGACGGTTGCCTGGTTGATCGCAAGGTTCTGGAAGAACGCCCGTATCCCGAACATTCCACTCATCACTCGCTAAACGAGGAAGAACATCGCGGGATGCACCGCCAATCCCGCGATAGAGGAGGTCGTACTTTGAGTGAACGGGTTTTATCAAACTCAACAACACGCCGGCTTTTTTCTACGCATGGGTGGATCGGGATCATCCTGGTTCTGGTCTTCTGGGGAATTAACTGGAACCTTGAGGGCGTCCGCACCTCGTGGGCTTTTTTCCCGCTCTGGTTGGGATACAGCCTGACGGTCGACGCGCTGGCATTCCGGATCAATGGGACTTCCTTATTGACCCGCGACTGGCGCAAATACATCGGCCTTTTCCTGGTTTCTGGGCCGTCCTGGTGGATTTTTGAAGTGTTGAACTGGCGGATTCGTAACTGGCATTATCTAGGCCGGGATTTGTTCAGCGATTGGCAGTACTTCCTGTTTGCTAGCCTCAGTTTTTCGGTGGTGATGCCCGCGGTGTTTGGCACGGCCGAGCTGGTCTCACGCGCCGGCTGGATCCGCCGGATGAAACCCGGCCTGGTCGTCCGGCCGGATAAAGTTACCATCGGGATCGTATTTGCGCTAGGCTGGGTTTTCCTGGGCCTGCTCATGGTCTGGCCGCGACATTTCTTTCCCCTGGTCTGGCTTTCGGTGTTTTGTATCCTCGAGCCAATCAATTTCTGGCTGGGGAACATTACCGTTACCCGCTGGACCAAGAGTGGGGACTGGCGTCCGGTCATCAGTTTGTTTGTAGGTGTCATGATCACCGGCTTTTTCTGGGAGATGTGGAACTATTTCTCATTTCCCAAGTGGGTATATACCGTACCGGGTGTGGATTTTCTGCATGTCTTCGAAATGCCTATTCTTGGGTATGGTGGATATCTGCCGTTTTCTCTCGAATTGTACGCGCTGTATCACTTGACCACCGGTTTTCTGGGCCAGCGGATGGGTGATTATCTTAATCTCGAGGCTCGAGAGTAGGCGGGCGAGGAACCTGATCTTCCGTAACCTCCCTTCCCTTTTCCTAGAAAGGAGATTCTTGCTACATCCTCCTGATTCACGTATAATAATCACCCAACCAGATCGACATCGATTGTCTGCGAAGGAGTTTGAATGACAAAAACTCTCACTGGTGCCCAGATTCGCCAGGGTTTTATTGATTATTTTGTCGAGCGCGGCCACACGTTCGTGCCCTCTTCTTCGCTGGTCCCGGGGGGCGACCAGACGCTGCTCTTTACCAACGCGGGGATGGTGCAGTTTAAGGATGTCTTTTTGGGGACTGACGTGCGCCCTTACCGGCGGGCGGTGAACTCTCAGAAGTGCATGCGTGTTGCTGGAAAGCACAACGACCTGGACGATGTCGGACGGGATGACACTCACCACACCTTTTTCGAGATGCTGGGGAACTGGTCGTTTGGCGATTATTACAAGAAAGAGGCGATTGGCTGGGCCTGGGAGCTGTTGACCGAAGTTTGGAAACTGCCTGGAGACAGGCTCTGGGCTACTGTGTTCAAGGACGATAAAGGCAATATTCCCACCGACGAGGAAGCGGCCGACATCTGGCGAGCGCAGCCTGGGATCGACCCGGAGCACGTGCTCTATTTCGGGCGCAAAGACAATTTTTGGGAGATGGCCGAGCTGGGTCCCTGCGGGCCGTGCAGCGAGATCCACTACGATATGGGGCCAGAAGGCTGCGATAAGCAGGGCCAGGCCGGGCACGTTTGCCAGGTTAACGGCGATTGCAAGCGCTACCTGGAAATCTGGAACAACGTGTTTATCCAATACAACCGGCTGGGTCCCACTGAGCTCGAGCCGCTGCCTGCCAGGCACGTCGATACCGGTATGGGCCTGGAGCGGATCGTTTCGATCCTTCAGCATGTCAATTCTAATTACAAAACCGACTTGCTCAGTCCACTGATGGACAGGGTCCAGGAGTTGACCAGACACACGGACAAGCAGCGCGAGGAGTACATCACTCCCTACCGGGTGATTGCCGACCACACCCGCGCGGCGGCATTCCTGATCGCCGACGGTGTAGTCCCGGGCAATACCGGGCGAAATTATATCTGCCGGATGGTCATCCGCCGTGCGGCGCGTTTTGGGACTAAGATCGGGCTGAAAGAGCCTTTCATGGCGAAGGTCGCGGACGTGGTCATTCGCGATTACGGAGACGCTTACCCCGAATTGAAACGCAACTGCCCGACGATCCTGGATAACATCACCCGTGAGGAGGAGCGCTTTATCCGCACCCTGGAGACTGGCATGAGCCGCCTCCAGGAGCTGCTCGACGAGCTCAAGGCCGGGGGTGGGAAAGTTCTGGATGGGGCGAAAGCATTTGATCTCTATGCGACTCTGGGTCTCCCATTTGAGCTGACCCGCGATGTTGCTCGCGAGCAAGGCCTGGAGGTCGATGAGGCTGGCTTCCGCGAAGCCATGGAAGAGCATCGCCTGGCCTCCGGGGCCGGAAAAGCGATGGGACCCCAGGGCGGCGAGGACGTCGACGTCTACCGGGCGATCCTCGAAAAGCTCCAGCGCGAGGGAAAATTGGGCCCGAAAGGTGTCGAATATGATCCGTACCATGCCCTGGAGGTGGAAGGACCGGTGCTGGCGCTGGTGCGCAGTGGGCAGGCGGTAGAAGAAGCTCACCCGGCCGATCAGGTGGAGGTGCTGCTTCCCCAAACCTGCTTCTACGTCGAATCCGGCGGCCAGGTCTCGGATACCGGCACGATCATTTCCATCGATCTGCCCCGCTGGGAGATTCGCGTCGATGACACGCGCAAACCCGCGGCTGGTGTGATCGTGCACATCGGCCAGGTAGTCAGGGGTGAACCCCGGGTTGGGCAAGCCGCCATCGCGGCGGTCGATGTGCAGCGACGGCGAGATATCATGCGCAACCATTCTGCCACCCATTTACTCCACGCCGAGCTGCATACCGTGCTGGGGCCTCACGCACGCCAGGCAGGGTCCCTGGTCGCGCCGGATCGCCTGCGCTTTGACTTTACCCATCCCGACGCGGTGACTCAAGAGCAGCTAGAACGTATCGAAGCCGGCGTCAACCGCGCCATCCTGGGCGATTACATGCTGAACATCGTGGAAAAGCCGCTCCAGCAGGCGATCTCAGAAGGGGCGATGGCCTTGTTCGGCGAGAAATACGGAGAGATGGTGCGTACGATCACCATCGGCGAGCCGGATCCATTTTCTTACGAGCTGTGCGGGGGCACCCACGTGCACGAGACCGGCGACATCGGTGTATTTCTCATCACCAGCGAGGGATCCGCGGCTGCCGGGGTGCGCCGAATCGAGGCGGTGACGGGGCGCGGCGCATACGAGCTAATCCAGCGCCGTTCCAGCCTGTTGAAGGACACCGCAGGCCTGCTGGGGACTACACCGGAAGACCTTCCCAACAAAACCCAGGCTCTGCTTTCCGAGCTGGACCGCTCGCACAAGCGGGAGGCTGCACTACGCCAGGAAATGGTCGCAGCGGATTTCAACCAGAGGCTGGATTCGGCGCCGGTGATCAACGGCCTGGCGGTCCTCACCGCTATCTTGCCCAACGCGGATGCCGATACCCTGCGCAATATGACCGACCGCTTCCGGGCCCGCTATTCGAGTGGGTCGGTGGTCCTGGGCAGCGTGGTCAACGAACGGCCGATGATCGTCGCCGCGGTGACCGACGACCAGGTCAAGCTCGGCTTCTCGGCTGTAGATGTGGTCAAGGTCGCGGCCCAGAAGGTTGGCGGCAGCGGTGGCGGGCGTCCAACCCTGGCCCAGGCCGGCGGCAAGGATCCAGGCCAGCTACCTGCGGCTATGAAAGCGGCAGAAGAATATATCAGGGAAAAACTAAAGTAAATAGCTAAAAAAGTCTCGCCATCCGGCGAGACTTTTTTAGCGTATTTTGGGATCCAGCCGTTTCAGCAGGCGCAGGCGGCGGTGTTCCAGGTCGGGGAGGAGTTGCTTGCGCAGGTAAAGCGGGAAGCGCGGTTCCATCACCGTTTCAATCGCAGCCTGGGTCCAGGCCAGCGCTTCGGGGTAATCGCGAGAGGTATGTTCGCAATACTTGGCCAGTTCGACGTGTGCCTCAATCTTCCCGTAGCTGGCCGCTTTCTTCCACAACTCGAGCGCTTTGGGCCACTCCAAGCGGCGGCGGTGGAGCAGGGCCAGCCGTTGGATCGTCTCCCAGAAAAACTCTTCCGGCAGTCCCTTCTCCAGCCCAAGATGGTAAAGCTGGATGGCGGAGTCCTGGTAGCCCAGGTCTTCAAACAGACGTGCGATGGAAACGATGTCCAGACTCTCCTCGATTTCCAGCTCCAGGGGATTGGCCAGTAGCTGGACCGTGTGACTGAAGAGGGCCGCCAGCGCCAGCACGTCCTTAGCGTTATGATAGATCACCCCCTGGAGCGGCCGGGCGTCACCGCTGCGCAGGTAATCAAAGTAGATCTGCGGGATGAGGAAGCCGGGGACCTCTTCCTGAGTACGATAGGCGCCCAGGATTGCCGCTTCGATATATCCCAGGCTGCGGCTGGGCAATCGGTCCCGCCAGAGACGCCGCGCCAGGGGCAGCAGGTCAAGATGCGGCAGTGCGCCGAGAGGAGAAGTGAGGCCCTGCATGAGAAACCGCGTATTGAGCAGCGGCGCATCGAAGGCTTTGCCATTGTACGTCACCAGCGCGCGACAAGAGGAAAGGAATTCGTTCAACGCTGCGAGCAGCGCTGGCTCTTCGGTCGGATCCCGCATGATAAACTGGACCAGCTCGAACCCGTTTTCGTGGTAGCGTCCAATTCCAACGAGAAATGCGTAGGTTCCCGTACCACCCGACAGACCGGTCGTCTCGGTGTCGAGAAAAAAGAAATTGGTGCAGTCTCCATCGGCGAGATGGTTGGCCCGTCCCCACTCGGTCATCATTCTCAAGGATGCTGTGACGCTCAAGCTCACATTGCCGTGCCGGTAGTCTGGTGGGTACAGCGAATCGATGCGGTAGGTCTCCCCATACAGGGTCTCTTGAACCCGGCCGGGGATGACCCGCGCCAGGTCAAACGCCGGTTTGGGCTCTGGGCGTGGGATGCTTTCCACGCCAACTTTTACGCCAAGGGACTTGAGCTTTTCGGAGAGTGAGTCCATAAACGAATACGATCACTTTACCACAAAGGAGAAGACCCTGAAAGAGGCATTATCCACACAGCTCCTGGAGAAGAGCCAGGGTCTCGCGTTTACCGCCCATCCCATTTTCTCCCGCCGGACCGATGCAGGAAGGACAGCCATCGGTGCAGACGCAGGTAGAAACCAGCTCGAAGGCGCGTGCGACCAGCTCACCGTGCAGCTCAAAGAGGCGCTCGCTCAGGCCGATTCCGGCAGGGACAAGATCGTAGACGACGATGGCCGATCTCCCATCTCCTAAGGAGGCCTGGGGATCGGAATGGACGCCCAGGTCGCGGCTATCGCACATCAGGAAAAACGGCGCCAACTGGCCAAAGGCATAAGCCGCCCCAGCCAGGCCGGAGCGCATCCTGACATTCAACTCTGCTTTGCGGTGGCAATTCGGGCAAAGGGTGATGAGATTATCCGTCTGGTTTGCCCGTTCGAAGCTGTCAAAGGTGCGGAACGGGGTTTTATGGTGAACGTGGTGCTGTCTGCCATTTTCGAGCGTCCCGCAGATCTGGCAGCGGTACCCGTCCCGGGCGCGGACGAGATCCCGAATGACCGGCCAGTCAGGGCCATAATCGTTGGGCGCGTTTGTCCACAGGCCGCGCTCTTCGAGGCGCTTCACCGTGTCATCGGCGATCACCAGCCAGTAACCGGTGGTTTGCAGGGTGCTGGGCGGCAGGCTGACCTCCCCATACCCCAGGTGCTCGTGGGTGTACCAGCGCACCTTGCGGTAGCCGGTTAACTGGCTGGTCACCTGGAGCTCCCCGTAAAACTTTTCGCACCCGGTGGCCCCGGCTTGAGAGGCGACGCTGATCTTCTGGACGGTTACCTGGGTCTGCGGCTCGGTATAGAAGTCGGAGTTGGAGGTATGCAGGCGGGCGGTTTTCCTCTCCAAATCCAGTTCTTCCACTTCGTACATCTGGCTGTCGTGCAGGTAGACCGCCCCCGGATGGGCCAGCCAGGGTGCAGAAGGGGTATCGACCTGCCCGATGGTGACCAGAGTACCTTCCTGATCTAGCTGGAGGAGGACATTCTCGGGAGATGCGCTGCGCAGGGAGACGGCAGTCGCCGGATACTGGTCGGCCATCCAGAAGAACCGGTCGCCGCGAAAGTGCAGTTCGCCAGAATCGGCGAGAATCTGTAGAAAGCTCTGGACCAGCTCGATCGACAGATTGCCGTAGCGATCGCCCGAGCGGAAGGGCAGCTCGAATGCTGCGCAGCGCAGGTGCTGGAGCAGGATGAGCAGATTATCGGGATTGACCAGGGCGTGTTCGGGGGCGCGACCGGTTAAATAATCCGGGTGGTGGGCTAAAAACTGGTCGAGTGCGTCTGCCGAGGCGACCAGGACTGAGAGGGAGGCTTCGGCAGTCCTTCCGGCGCGCCCGGATTGTTGCCGGGTAGCGGCGATCGTTCCCGGGTAGCCCACCAGGATCGCCGCGCTCATCCCGCCGATATCGATACCCAACTCGAGCGCGTTGGTCGCCACCACCGCGGTCACCTGTCCAGAGCGCAGTCCTTGCTCGATGGCGCGTCGCTCGCGTGGCAGGTAACCACTGCGGTAGCCGCGTACATGGTCGGCGATCTCCGGCTGGTCCTGGCGCAGGTAATTGAGGATGAGCTCGACGCTGCGCCGCGAGCGACCGAATACAATCGTTTGCGCCCCGTAGCGGATCAGGTCTCCGGAAAGGCGAACGCCCTCGAGGAGCGAGCTACGCCGAATCCCCAGGTCTGGGTCGACTACGGGTGGGTTGTAAATGAGGAAGTGACGGGCCCCTCTGGCCGACCCATCCACATCGACCAATGAGACTGGCCTTTCCACTAGGCGCTCCGCCAGCTCGACTGGGTTGGCGATGGTCGCCGACGTGAGGATATATTGGGGTTCCGCGCCATAAAAACGGGCGATGCGCCGTAGCCTGCGGAGCACATTGGCGACGTGGGAGCCAAAAATACCGCGGTAGACGTGCAACTCATCGATCACTACAATCTGGAGGTTGCGGAAAAATTCGGCCCACAGCGTGTGGTGGGGGAGGATCCCGGTATGGAGCATATCCGGGTTGGAAAGGATTACCCGGCCCTGGGAGCGGATTGCGTTGCGCGATCCGGTCGAGGTGTCCCCATCGTAGACAGCCACAGGCACTGCGCCGCTCTCGAAGGAAGCGACCAACTGGCGCAGCGCATCGGCCTGGTCGTGGGCCAGGGCCTTGGTAGGAAACAGGTACAGGGCGCGCGCCTGCGGGTCGCGCAGGATGCGATCGACGACCGGCAGGTTATAGCACAGCGTCTTGCCGCTCGCGGTCCCTGTGACGACCACCACATTGCGCCCTGCCTGAGCTTCTATCCAGGCCAGGTTTTGGTGGCTGTACAGGGTTTCGATCCCACGCTGGCGCAGGGCTTCCTTCAGATCGGGATGCAGGTCGAACGGGTACGGCACCATGATCGCGGGCCGGGCAGGATCTGTCTCCCAGGAAACAATGTTGGCGCCAATATCAGGATTGGAGCGCCAGCGGGAAAGGATTGCTGAAATGGGTTTGCGCGTGGTTTCGAACATATGTGCTTGATCTATTGTACATGGAATGGAGGAAGGCGCAAGAATGAATTTGGGAAAACGAGAACCGAGACCCGTTTCCCGCCTGTTTGGATTATACTTTCGGGGACGGGCTAACTGGGTAACGCATCCAAAACTACTATCCCGTTACAACGAAAGGATCATCGCATGCCAAAAACAGTACTGGCGCTGATGCCCCACCCCGACGATGCGGAATATTATGCCGGTGGGCTGCTGGCGCAGTTCACCCAACAGGGCGGCCGGGTGATCATCGTGATCGCCACGGATGGGCGCTATGGATCTTACCAGTATAGCAAGGAAGAGCTGGTCCCAATCCGGGTTGAAGAGGCCCACCGTGCCGCAGAGGTTTTGGGCGCGGACCCCCCGGTTTTTTTAGGCCATCCTGATTTTGAGCTTGACTGCCTGCCAGCCGGCGCACTCCGCGAGGAGTTTATCCGCCAGATCCGGCGGACCTGCCCGGACGTGGTGGTGGCGGAGGATCCTTTCGGAACACTGGAGACCCACCCGGACCACCGCCAGGTTGCGCGGGCCGCCGCGGAGGCTGTGGAATACGCCGGCCTGCCGCTGGTTTATCCCGAGCATGCCGTAGAGGGTCTGAAACCGCATTTCGTCGCCGAAAAATACTTTTATGCCGAGCATAACCCCCATGCCAACAAGATTGTGGACATCACTGCCACATTCGAACGAAAAATGGCAGCCCTGGCGGAGCACAAGAGCCAGGTGGTGTTTCTGGTCGAAGGGATCCTCCGCCAGGCCAGGCAGGCAGGCCTGGACTTGAGCGCGATCCCGGGCGGAATAGCAAATGATTCGCTGGCTGCTCTGACCTGGGGGCAGCGCTTCCAGGCAGCCCACATCGGAAAGCAGGCTGGCTACCAATATGGTGAAGCATATCGCTACGAGCGATATCACCAACTTGTTGAAATGCTCCTGAATGGGGAGTTTCCCGACTAGACTTTCCACTTCCTGGTCTCTGATTGTCTGTTCATTGCTCTATTTCCTGGAGGTTTATTTCATGAAAATTGCGATCCTGGGGGCAGCCGGAGTGCGGACGCCGTTAATCGTCCAGGCAATGGCGTTACGCCAGAAGAGAATCGGCCTGAGCGAGCTGTGGTTGATGGATATCGACCCGGAGCGCCTGGACTTGATCGGAGCCCTGACCGCGCCCATAGAAACCAGCGGCCGGCTCGCTTTTGGAATCCACCGCACGATCGACGCCCGCCAGGCGCTGCGCGGGGCCGATTACGTGATCACCACCTTCCGGGTGGGTGGGATCGAATCGCGCGCAATGGACGAGCGCATCCCGCTGAATCTGGGAGTTCTGGGCCAGGAAACGACCGGACCGGGCGGCTTCGCCATGGCGATGCGGACGATCCCTGTCCTGTTGGGTTACATCGATATGATGCGCGAGCTGTGCCCGCAGGCCTGGTTAGTCAACTTTGCCAACCCCGCCGGCCTGCTGGCGGAGGTCATCCTCCGTGAAGCCGGTTGGAAGCGCGCCGTCGGGATCTGTGATGCCCCTGGGACCATGCAGCGGGCGGCTGCGGCGATGCTTCACGTTCCTGTAGAAGAAGTATTTCTGGATTATTTTGGCCTGAACCACCTTGGATGGATCCGGCGCATCATGGTCCAGGAGAGAGACTATTTACCCGAACTTTTGCGGATGATTTCGCGGCACGGTGGAATTCGCGAGCTGCCGTTCTCAGCCGATTTTTTAACTGGCCTGGGGATGATCCCCAACGAATACCTGTATTATTACTACAATACCAGGCAATCGGTAGGCAATATCCTCAAGGGCGGGGAATCGCGTGGGGAGCAGATCTCACGCCTGAACGCGGAGCTGTTTAAGAACCTGCGCGTTCTGCGGGAAAAGGAAGATTTCGAAGGGATGCAGGACTGCTACCAGGCCTATCTGGACACGCGCGGTGGAACGTATATGATAACCGAAACCGGAAAGGCGCAAAATCTGGCAGATCTCGATCCGCAGGTGATCGAGGCGATTACCAGCGAGGGCTATGCCGGAGTTGCTCTGGATTTGATCGAAGCCTTACAGGGTGGAGGATCACGGCCGATTCCTCTGAATATTCTCGACCAGGGCGCTATCCAGGGAATGGAGAAATCGGATGTGGTCGAGGTCCCAGCCTATATCGGTAAGGGCTATATCCGGCCTCTGGCGGTCGGGGCGATTCCCGGGCACTGCCTGGGTCTGATGAAGCAGGTGAAGAATTACGAGCGGTTGACGATCGAGGCAGTGTTGGAAGGCTCGTATGCGAAGGCGGTCCAAGCCCTGACGATTCATCCCCTTGTTGCCGACTCTTCCCTGGCGAAATCCATCCTGGACGGTTACCTGCGCTGCCATGGGGATTTATTCCCGACTCTGGCATAGGGGATTCTGATGGCTGTGGATACCTATGATGTGGTGGTCGTGGGGGATTACTGCCTGGATTTGATTTTCACCGGGCTGCCCAAAATGCCCGAACTGGGAGTAGAGATCGTCTCGAAGGGATTCGAAATGATCCCAGGTGGGCCGTATAATACCGCGGTGGCAATGCACCGCCTGGGGATCCGCGTCGGTTGGGCCTGTGATTTTGGTTCGGACGAATTCAGCCGCTATGTTCTGGCCGAAACGAAAAAGGAAGGTCTGGATGACAGGCTGTTTCGGCAGAATGCCTGTCCATTGCGTAATATCACCGTTTCGCTATCTTACCCCACGGATCGGGCTTTCATCGCTTTTTACGACCTTTCGCCAGCCATACCGGCAGTCATCAAGGCCCTGCCGGGGATCTCGACCCGCTATCTGTATATTCCCGGGATTTATACCGGTCCGGCCCTAGACGCCGGTTCCCTGCTGCTCAAGGCCAAGCGGATCAAAGTCATCATGGACGGGAATTCTGTAGAAAATGCATCGTTGGACAATCCTGAGGTTCGCAAAGCAATCCAGCTCAGCGACATCTTTTTACCAAACGCGCGTGAGGTACGCCGGCTGACCGGGAAACAGGATCTGCTGGAAGGAATCCGCGCGCTAGCCGACCTGGTACCTCTCCTGGTGGTTAAGGATGGCAGGAATGGAGCCTATGCCCTGAAGAAAGGTGAAACGCTGGTCTACATCCCGGCTCTGGAAATTTCGCCTGTGGATACAACCGGAGCCGGGGATTGTTTCAACGCGGGGTTTCTGAAGGCCTGGCTGACGGGGAAATCACTAGAAGAATGCCTGAAGTGGGGGAATATCGTGGGAGGCCTTTCCACACTTGAATTAGGGGGCACTGGAAAAAGGATCACAGAGCAAGATGTCTATGAACGATTGAGCCAAATGGTTGGAAAGCAATGAAAAAGAAGGAGATCTCTTCAGGAGATTTATCCGGTAAGATAGATATTAATACTTGACAATCCCCCAGGCTAGATATATATTGTAATCTGAGCAATAGATGGGGGAGTATCCACTTGCTTTTCGGATAACCCCACGGTTATCAGCTTTCCTTCTTTTCTATTGAATGGCTAAACGTCAGAGAAAATCTTTTGACGATTTCAATTTTGGCCAGAACATTTTTCTATAGGAGGGTAAGTATGGTTCCAAGATTTGTTTGGCGAGTAATCAATCTTGTGGCAATGATTGCAATGCTGCTGACGCTGAACGTTGCCATTCCTGGTATCGCTGCCTCCGCAAAAAACGATGAAAAACACAGGATTGTAGTAGTCGCGAAAGACTCCGCAGAATTTGCAAAACTCCGCGATGAAGTCAAGGCCAAAGGAGGCAGAATCCTCAAGGAAGAAGCACAGGTTTTTCAGCTCGTGATAGAGGGCACGGCTTCCTTGAAGAACGAACTGGCTGCTTCTCCCCATGCTACTGGAGTAGCTCTGGATCGAATTGTCAAAATCGTCCCACCAGAACAACAACCTGCCGCAGGACCAAATACCACTCCGTCGTTGAACCGGATTGACCTGGGTAAGGCGTCCAAACCCAATCAAGTTAACCCTGATCCAGCATTCGACCTGAAAGGGCTCATGTGGGATTTCGACCGGATTCAGGCGCCGAAGGCCTGGAAAATTACCACCGGAAAACCAGCGGTGTTGGTCGGTGTGGCTGACACGGGCCTTGACTTCACCCATTCTGAGCTGGCGAGCAAAGTTATCGATGTAGTCGATTTCACCGATACTGAAGATCCACCCCTTTGTACAACCTATTTTGGTTACTCTGATGCCGATTTTGCTACGATGTTTGGCGGTCCGGAAAAAACAGATTGGAACGGGCATGGAAGCTGGATTGGTGGCAATATTGCCGCCGCCCTGGACGGAGTAGGGATCAATGGGATTGCTCCCAACGTGGGGCTGGTCGCTTTGAAAATTTCCCAATGGTGCGGATATGCATACGATTCGGAGATCCTGGATGCTTTCCTCTACGCCGCCGATCATGGGATCAACATCGTCAGCATCTCTTTCGGAGGATACCTGGATTTAACCGATCCTGAGCAAAAATTGATTTTCGACCAGTATATCAATACAGTCGCATATGCAAGGTCGAAAGGCACACTCATCGTTGCCGCAGCGGGGAATGAACATCTTCGGGTAGGGCCAGGTGGAAAGGTTCTCAGCCACGGTCCACTGACCGCGCCTGGAACTTCGGCAGCCGATTTTGCCGATCTATTTGGCTGGTATGAGAATCCCGGCGGAATCCCTGGCGTCGTGGATGTGGCCTCTACCGGGAATGTCGTGAATCCGACCTCCGAGACTTGCAGCGATGAGACAGCAAACAACATTAATGCTACCTGCAAACCAGTATCAGACCCTCACCAGCCTTTTGGAGCCGGTAAGCAAAACCAGCTAGCTTATTACAGCAACTACGGGCCAAGAATCGATGTAGCCGCACCCGGTGGAGCACGCAAGTTCAACCTCCCGTATTGGGATCGCGGCGGCACGCCCGGCTTTCCTTATACCCCCGATGACGGGACTAACGCCTGGGAAACGTTTAGCATCACCTCAAATTGGGCGTTGGAAATCCCCTGCTTTGTCAACCTGGGCCCGGAATTCTATGCCGACGAGTGCTATTCCACGATCCAGGGCACTTCGATGGCCACTCCCCACGTTTCCGCTGTGGCGGCCTTGATTGCCAGCGCGAACCCACGAGCTCGAAGGAATCCGGCTTTGCTGGAATTTCTACTGAAGGAAAGCGCCAAGGAAATTGAAGGTAATAAAACCCCTGGATTGAGCGCCTCAGATACTTCTTCAGGCGATTTTTCAGGTTTACCTTGCGACACTGGCTACTGCCATCTGGGTGGCAAGGCAATCAGTGATAGAGAAGCTTATGGAGCAGGTTTAGTAAATGCTTATAATGCCGTAAAATAACCGCCCTTTTTAACCACCGTTGCGGGGCTGTCACTCTGGAGGAGAGGCAGCCCCTCCTTTTTTCAAATTACTTGACAGCGCCATTTTTTGCATTATAACTTATTTCCAGATGGCTACTGTTCAAGTTAGCAGGCTCGAAGAAAATGACCTGGCCGGTGTTCTGGCGTGCATGTACGCTGCATCGCGAGAAGACCAGTCTCTACACACGCCTTCAGAAATGGACTTACGCACTCGCTATGAAGATAACCACAGCGATCAGTGGGTTGTCCGGGCGTCAGGAGCGGGGGTGGTCGGCTACGGCGTGGGTGTTTTCAAGGAAGGATCGAGGAATTACCTTTATCAAACCAGTTGCATCGTTCATCCAGCCTTTCGGGGGATGGGTATTGGCTCATCCCTTTTAAAAGAGCAGGGACACAAAGCAGAGGAGTTGGTAACGTCAATTGGAGGACAATCCATCACCCTGACCGCCAAGGCTGATTCCAGTCAGCCTCAGTCCTTAAACCTTTTTCAGAGAATGGGATTTAAACCGGCCCGTTATTATTTTGAAATGGTCCGAGGTCTGAAAGGAGAAATCCCGATATTTTCATTGCCACAAGGGTTACGTCTGCAAAGCTGGGATCGATTGAGCATTGCGTCTGCGGTATGGAGCGCGGCTGCGGAGGCGTTTGAGGAACATTGGGGATATTCTCAAATTCCATTTTCTGTTCTGCGAAGCCGGTTTGAGACGGGGAAGCTAGAATCGAGGAACAGTGTTTTACTCTGGGAAAAAGATCAGCTCGTTGGGGGTTGTATCAACGAGATGGGAATGCAGGCTCGAGAAAAATTCCGGCGAAATTTAGGGTGGATCGATCTGGTTTTCGTCCGAAAACCCTGGAGAAAACGGGGCCTGGGGTCCTTGTTGATAGCCGCTGCCCTGCGGAAAGCGGCAGATCTGGGCCATGATCTCGTAGGACTCAATGTGGATGCTGATAACCAGACTGGCGCTGTTGAGCTGTATTCGAAAGCAGGATTCCAGATTCATACCACCAGTGTGATTTTTCAACGCAAAATAGCGAAGAATGAGCTAAAAACTCTATAATTATTAAGGAGACGGCTCGACCGTCGATCGGGTAATGATCTGGAGGTTTTTTTGAACCGCTTCGCTAAATACTCCTGGGGGGTGTTATTCTATAATCTGCTGGTAATTTTGTGGGGGGCATACGTTCGCGCCACCGGGTCGGGGGCCGGCTGCGGGGAGCACTGGCCGACATGCAACGGCCAGGTGATCCCACTCTCTGGCCGGGTTGAGACGATGGTCGAATATACCCACCGCCTGATGAGCGGCCTGACCCTGATTCTGGTAGTGGGTCTGGCAATTTGGGCGTTCCGGGCGTATCCGCGAAAAAGCCCGGTCCGGAGAGGAGCCAGCCTTTCGCTCCTTTTTTCATGTACAGAGGCCCTGGTCGGGGCCGGCCTGGTGCTTTACCAACTGGTGGCAAAGAATGATTCGATCGCCCGGGCTGCTTCGGTCGCGATTCATCTCGTGAATACCTTGCTGTTGCTTGGAGCGCTTACGCTTACCGCCTGGTGGTCCTCAGGCGGTGGCGAGATCCACTGGCAGAACGCACGGCCGCTAAATATCCTGCTGGGAGTTGGCTTCGTTGGGTTAATTCTCTTGAGCGCGTGCGGCGCTGTAACTGCCCTGGGGGATACTCTATTCCCGGCCAGCTCATTTGCGCAAGGGCTGCAACAGGATACCTCGCCTACGGCGCATTTCCTGATCCGGCTGCGAGTCATCCACCCGATGATTGCGGTGACACTGGCCCTCTATATTGCGATCGTCGCATGGGTAGTCCGCATCCAACGGCCGAACCGATTGATTAACCTGCTTTCTACCACGCAAATTGGCCTGTTCGTCCTACAGCTTGGATTGGGTGGGCTGAATGTGATCCTGCTGGCTCCCATCTGGATGCAGATGGTGCATCTTTTGACGGCCGACCTGGTCTGGATTTGCTTTGTACTTCTGACCTCAGCAACTTTTAGTGGTGATGGTACAAAAGAACTGGTATTGGGAAAGCCCCAATACCAGGCTGCGGATTAATCAGAACCCGGATGGGATCCATTCCAGGGAGCAGGCTGGTGCGGGTTGGGTACTTTCTTCCAGGCCTGTCCCATCAAAAAATCCATGATCTGATAAGCCCATACACCGACCACGTTGGCAGCGACATACATCCACTTGGCATCAACTCCGGGAAGGACTGTCTGTTTGTTCCTGGAAATTCCTTTGAGGATGTCGGAGGCAACCTGTTCGGGGAGCAATGGCCTGGAAGCCCCACCGGCTTTTTCGAGAGCCAGGGTCTCCGCTGGCTTGAATTTGTTTTCATACTCCAGTTGCGGGGTATCGGTATCAGCCGGGATAACCAGGGTAACGTGAATTCCATAATGTTTTAATTCCAAACGCAAGGTATCACTAAACCCTTTTACGGCGAATTTGCTGGCGCCGTACGAGCTGTATCCGTAAATGCCGATGATGCCGGCGATGGAACAAAAATTGACGATGTGCCCTGACTTTCTCGCCAGCATGGCGGGAACGACCGCGCGAATAGCATGGACCGTCCCAAAATAATTAATTTCCATCATTTGACGAAAAACCGCGAGATCCTGTTCTTCGACGTACCCTGGCTCAGCAACACCGGCGGAGTTAATCAAATAATCGGGTGTTCCCACACTGTGGATAAAATCGTGGATCACTGGGATGACCTGATCCGCATTGGCGACATCGGCAGTCAGGCAACCGAAGGATTGAGAGGAGCCGATACGATCGGCTTCGATTGTTTTCAATGCCGCGGACAACCGGTCAGCGTTGCGAGACAGGATCCAGACGTTCGACCCCTGGCGGGCAAAAGCGCGGGCGGTGGCCAGTCCGATCCCGCTGGAACCGCCGGTGATTAGAACTAATTTGTTTTGAAAAGTTTGTTCCATACCTGTCCTCTGAATCAAAAAAATAATCACGGAGAGGAGCCTTCTACCGTGATGGAAATCCACATCGAGTTACACAGAAAATAAAACACCATTAATGGTGGCAAGATCCGCAGGAACCTCCACTGCAGTTACCACAGCCGCAGGATTGGCTGGCGCCGGCGATGACCTGACCGGAGCTGTGGGCATTAAATACGGAAAGAGTCCGGATGGTATGGATACCAAGACATTTTTTGCAGGTGATGGGAGAATCGGCGTCTTTCATCGAGCGCAGGGATTCGAATTGGGCACCACAATCTTTGCAAATGTATTCGTAAATGGGCATGGCTTTCCTTAGAAAGAGACCGGAGAACAGAATAAAAGAGCAGTAAGTATCGATTGTGAGGTATTTTAATATGCCAAGTCAAACAGGTCAATAGCAAAGATTCTAAGGAATATTATATACGAATACGGTAAAATGATATCATATTAGTCGCATTATTGAAGAGGTGAAGAAGGATGAGCACATTAAGGAAAGTCAAACAGGTGATCGAGCCACAGATGGTGATCGAAGGGGCAGGGGTGCGGTTGCGAAGGTCGTTTGGGCCAAGCCGGGCAAACCTGTTCGATCCATTTTTGCTTTTTGATCATTTTGCGTTCAACGATCCCCTGGAAGGCCCGGTCCGCGGATTTCCTACCCACCCGCACCGCGGAATCGAGACGGTAACCTACATGCTGGAAGGGAATGTCCGGCATCGAGATAGCCTTGGAAACGCTGGAGTGATTGGGCCAGGGGACGTGCAGTGGATGACCAGCGGCCGGGGGATTCTCCACGAAGAAATGCCGGGGAAAGGCCCCAGCGGCAGAATCCGGGGTTTTCAGCTCTGGGTCAATCTGCCTGCCAGCCAGAAGATGAGCCAGCCGCGGTACCAGGAAGTCACCGAAGAGACGATCCCCGTTGTAGAAAAAGATGGCGCCCGGGTGAGAGTTATTGCGGGAGAATATGGTGGAATCCGGGGACCTGTCACAGAAATCGCCGCGAGACCAGTCTACATGGATATTTCCCTGGAGCCGGGAGTCGAGATCAGTTTATTCCTCTCGGCCGGCCAGACAGTGATCGCTTATGTGTTTGAAGGAGAAGGCTTTTTCGGCATGGATGAAACGGGAAACGGAACCCTGATCCAGGCGGTGCGGATGGTTGTGTTTGAAGATGGCGACGAGCTGAGAGTTCGCGCAGGGAGCGCTTCACCGGCCCGGTTTATGGTGATGTCGGGCGCGCCGTTCAAAGAGCCCATTTTCCCCTATGGACCGTTCGTGATGAACACCCAGGAAGAGATCCTCCAGGCGCTGGATGAGCTGCGGAACGGGACCTTCGTACGTTAGGTATACCTGCTGCGATAGTAATTCAACATGAGGAGAAGCCCTAACTGGATAATCGCGACAACAATGGTAGAGAATTGGTCGAAATAAAATCGCAGCAGATCGACAGTTGTCAGGGATAAGAGCAAGCCAAAATTCGCCAGGGGTAAGGCCTGGCGATTTTTGCGCATATATATAAATACGGCAGCAACCAGTAAAAGCAGCCCAACGATCAATTCCAACACCAGGCGGACTTCAAACCAGCCCAGGGTAAGCGGACTTCGCACCAGGCGGTTCTGGATCAATTGGATTAAAACCTTTTCAAACTCCCGGGATTGGTATATCTGGTACAGGGTCATAAGGGGATAATTCAAGCTCCACATTGCCATCGCCAGGATTCCTCCCGAGAGGAGGACGCGAAACCGGTTCGACCCGATCAAGCGTCGCTCAATTTCTTGCAGTTTTTGCATAGCGCGGTCCCAGAAGGTTGGCGGCTCGGGGACGAGGATTAACGACTCACTCTCGGCGAACTCTTTGAGCGCATTGGCCAGGCGAATGACATCCGGAGAAGCGCTTTGGCCAGTAACAATATTCAATTGCTCGGTTAATTTCTTTTTTTCCTTTTCAGAAAGATCGTGATCGAGGACTTCTTCGAGGCCATCCAGCACGCGATAGAGCTCGGTGCGTAAGTCGCGGACTTCATGCTTTCGGATGCGGTTATAGAGGAATACGGTCACCAGGAAGAGGGAGTAGATGATAGGGGCCGCCGGGGGATAAAAATAATCGTTGGCCTGGGTGATAAACTTGCCAACCTCATCGATGAATAATCCAATCCCAATCCCGCTGACGATGGAAGAAAAAGTAAGCGCCCAGCGATTCGCGTAGAGGATTGGAACCAGAGTGGCTATGTAAAGAAGAAGACCGCCCCAGAGAACATGGGCAATGTGTAGCTCGTTAATACTAAGTTGTGGATAACCGGTCATTTGCAAGAACAGGCGGGTTACGGACACAGAGCCGGCGAAAGCGAGAAGATTGTAGAGCAGGAGGCGGTCCGCGCCTTCGCGGCGGACCGCTTTGCGGATTCGCTTGGGGAATGTGTGAGAAAGGGGGTGATCGATTTGAGTCATATTTTTCACTCAAAAAAGTTTGCAAAACCGGTATCGAACCGGTTATTTAATCTCAATTTTATTCTATTTCAAGGGGATTATACTGGCGCCGGCTGAGATTGCTGGCGCATTCGTCTTACCAACCGCAAACCTTCCAGGGCGTCTTCTTCCGCCGGGTCAATCTGAACTGCATTTTCGAGATATTCTTGTGCGAGAACGTAATACCCCTGATCGAAATAAATTTTTCCCAGGTTGATCAATAAATCCACATCCTCCGGGTTGTTGGATAGAGCAATTTCAAATAACTGGATCACCTTATCAGCATCTCTACCTGGATAGTAACAAACCCCCAATTTTTTAATCACTTCGAGAATATCCTGGGTATTCGTGCTGTTGGGATAACTGCTCACTGCTTTCCAGATACACTCGAAAGCGCGGTCATATTTCCCCCAATCCAGGTACATACGGGCGAACCAGCAAAGCAAACGAAAACCATAGGGATCCTGCGATTCTGCCAGCAAATACATTTTCTCCGATCTCTCAAACTGGCCTATGGTATGGAAGAATTTACCCATAAACGTCAGAACTTTATAATTATTGGGGGCTCGTTTCCAGGCTTCGGCGAGAACACCCCACGAATTTCGGAAATCCTTAGTCTCCATCAGTGCGTCTGCCAGCCCGCAGTAAAACTGGATAGCGGTCGGATACATTTCAGTCAGTTTCAAGAAGTCTTTGATTAAATTAGGAAGATCCTTTTCTTTTTCAGCATTACACACTTCACCTGCCATGCGATGAAAATTGGCGATCTCATCTCGATTATCGGCGGTGAGATTTTCCACCGGCCTGGGGGCGAGCGGGTAAGCCTGGAGTCGCATCGCATATTTTTCCCTGGCAAGCTCAATCCAGTTCGTTAGGTCGTCTGCCTTCCTCGGATCCATGGCTGAAGCGGGGGTGTTCTGGGGATCAAGCATTGTTTTTAGGATGTGAAGAACTTTCCGATCCTCGATCACAGCCTGGCTGTTGTAATATTCGTAGAGGTTGAGTTTATATGGATCACCACCATCACCCCGGCCGCGGCTGTATTTCTGGTTGATCTCTTCCTCAGAACGACACCAATAATGGTTCAATTGGATTTTCTCAGCAGTGAAAGGCATGTACTGATCATAGACGCTGTAACCTTTTTCATTGACACAGGCATAACCATCTTTAAAAATAAAGTGATGTGGTGAGTGAGGAATCAAGACTTTGTCCGGCTGGATCACACTCTTAATTGTCTGGTTTTCGGGCATCTGATCTGGGGTGCGCAGTGTATAACTCAGCAATTGGCCATATTGCGGTCTGGTTTTATGCCCATTCGATCCAAAAATGACCCAATTGACTGCCAACCCGGCATTTTTTTCGTAATCCTGTAAAAAGACCTTCAAATCATCCCCGGTTTTCGGAACCAGAAATTCATCGGTATCGATAAAACCTGCCCATAAGGTCCGCCGGGAAAAAGTACGCAGGAAGTGATCATACGCGCTGAGCTGTGCGCCCCTGCCTGCGATGTCGATGACCACTACCGTCCCATCATCCACATATGGCGCCAGGGTGATACCCGGGTGGATCTGGCTGCCATTGTCGTAAATATAAAACCTTTCTACCCCGAGCAGCAGGTGATATAAAATCCATTCTTCCAGGTATAGATTTTCATCTTTGAACATCAGGCAAAGGCTAAGATAATCCATGACTATCATTACCAATCGGTTAAAAGTACGTAACTGAATTCCAGTCTATGAGACGAAGACCTTTAAGGCTGTAAAGGATAAGTGAATGTCAGGTAAAGACCGGCTTAATTATCCTGGATGATCGATAGGCCCGAATCAGTTGACCTGGCTGAAAAAAGTCAATTCCAACCCATTTTTGGTTTATTTTTACGGACAATCCTAAAGATTTGTTGTACATTGCCGAAAGAAGTATTAGTAAAAGGAATCAACAATGATCCCAATCACCTGGCAGTGTCAAAAAGGGATTGGCTGAGCAAGGAGGACACAATGACAAACGTAGACGTTACCCGGATTGCAGGAAATATCGGCGCACTCAATGCGTTGAATTCATTAACCCTGATCAACAACGAGTTGGCGATCCACCAGACTCGCCTTGCGACCGGCAAAGCGATCAATACCGCTGCAGATGACCCCGCCGGTATGAGCATGGCGACGACCTTTGACGTACGGCGGCAGTCGATGCAGACCGTACTGGGCGCGATTGGGGATGCCAAGAACCTGCTCTCCACAGCCGAAGGCGGCCTGAGCAAGATCCAGGACATCCTGGTCAAGATGCGCGGCA